>JBBWWE010000435.1:0-9272 GCA_050256595.1 Planctomycetota bacterium | reverse complement strand
CCTCGCAATCGATCTCGGCGCTGCCGGGTACTGAACTGAGGGTCAGTGATTCGATGAGCGCTTGAACAAACTGAAGATTGACGTTACCGGTACCGTTTTGACCATCTCCCCAGCCTCCAATGCGGATTAAATACTCCTCGCCGGCGGAGACTTGCAGACCTGCGACGACTGATGCGTAGTTAGCGCCGTTGCCCTGCATCGGGCATCCTGACTCGTCGCCACTACAGGCGACTTCGATCTTGGATGTGCAATTGCCGCGGTAGATCACCAGGTCGGTATCGAAGTTGACGATGTTACACATGCTGACAGTGAGAGAACCCTCACCCGGTGCGGTCCAGCGGTACCAGACATCCTGGTTCATCACTCCGAGAGCATTGCAACCGGTGCCGCTACTGTAGGGATCGATACTGTCGGTGGCTGAAGTGGTATCGATGGGGTTGTCGCCGAGTACCGCTTCGATGGCACCGCTGCACTCATCATTTTCCGGGGCTCCCGGTGGTGGCGGTGGAGAACTGGTCATCGAGATGTCGAATGTACCTCCTCCGATGTCGGAATCGCCCCAGCCACCGATGCGAATCCGAATCGTCTCGCCGGAATACAGCGGCACGTTCTCGATGAGGCTGGCATAGTTGAGGGTGGTTCCCTGGACCAGGCAAGTGTCCCCGTTGCAGGCGATGGGGATCAGTGATCCGCAAACACCGCTATAGACGATGACGTCAGTATCAAAATCGACGGTGTCGCAGGTGGTGATGGTCATCAGACCATCTTCGGTGGGAGTGAAATAGAACCAGACGTCGGAATGTATTCCCCCGAGAGCGGTCCCGGGACAGGTACTCGTCGGGATTTCCTCAGGGCTGTTGGTCGCTTCGGTGGTATCGATGGCATTGGTGCCGATGACAGCAACGGTTGCGCTGTTGCATTCGTCATTGACTGCCTGGGCACTGACGACCAGTGGCAAAGAAAGAACGACGATAGTGAGCAGGAACTTTCTCATGGGACACACCTTCCTCTGGAGCCCTCCATTGTACATCGTGATCTTTCTGTAGACGACGAGGTCTCTGATTGTTAGCGAGAGAGGAGGATTCTTGCAGGAAGCGGTCATCGTACTGGGCGGAGGGGTCGTCGGTTTGGCGCTAGCGCGTGAATTGCGGCTTCGTGGCCAGGATGTCGATCTGCTTGAGGCGCGCCATTGTGGTGCAGGGGCGACCACCGCGGCGACCGGCGTGCTCAGGCCTCCACCCCACAGGCGTACACCCTTCTTCCAGTTGCGTCAGAGGGGCTGGGAGCAATGGCCTGTCCTGGCAACCCAGCTCCGCCAGGAGACCGGCATCGATGTGGGTTATCGGGTGTGTGGTGGCATCGACATCCGCAATGTGACCGAGCGAGATCCACAAAGAGCCTGCGACCAACTACGGCACACCGATGGCGAGGTGCGAATCCTGTCGGCATCGCAGTTGCAGGAGTTGTTGCCTTCGATGCAACGAGAGCCGACAGCGGGTCTTTTCATCGAACAGGAAGCCACAGTTGATCCGCGGGCACTGATCGAGGCACTTCGTGAGTCGTGCGTCCAATCGGGCGTTCGGATTCATGAACAACTGGGCCCGATCGGTATCGAACCTCGCGGCGATGACGGGATCGACCTGGTGGGTCAGTTGCCGCACGATTTCTGCGTCTCCGGAGAGCAGCAGGTGGTGCTGGCGGCAGGGTGGGAGAGTGTGATCGCGTTGGGTGATTTGCCTCCGGCCCCGCTTCCGCTCGACCCAGTGCGCGGTGAAGCGATTGCTCTCGATATTCCGGCTCCCGATCACATCGTCACCTTCGATGCCCGGCAGGAAGCGATCGAAGACGTGGCGGGTAACCGCAGTCGCTTCTCGTGGATTCCAGCACCGAACGGGAAATCGTGGCTCGGCAACAGTGTCGGCACCGATCAGCAGCAGCAACCTCCATCGCCCGAGCCGACCGCGATGGGGCTGGAGCAATTGCTGGTTGCGGCACAATCGATGTTCGGTGCAGAGGTCCGCAACCGGGTGACGGATCACTGGGCGGGGATCCGCCCCAAGGCGATGCGTCATGGTGGGCCGTTGCTGGGCCAGTGGCCTGGCAGGCCGCAACTCTGGATTGCAACCGGCCACTATCGAACCGGGTTACTGGTGGGGCCGGCCACCGCCTCCATGGTGGCCGATGCGATGCTCGGAGGTGCCCAGATTCCGGAGTCGTTTTCGATTCCCGAATGATCGAAGTGGCAACGGATTAGATGGAATCCGAGTCACCCGCAGTGCCTCTTCCAGCTTCCTTGAGGATCCAGGCAACCCGTTTGCGGCCATGACGCAACAGTGCCAGGGTGAGTTCCCCTCCGGCTCCACCGAAACTTTTCAGCAGCGCTCCCGGATCCTCGGAAACCCCACGAGTTTTGATACTCGCGAGGCCCTCTCCACGGGCGCGCAACCAGCGGCGCACCTTGTCCTCGCGCCAGGGGATCCGCTCGATCACCTCGAAACTACGCAACCATGGAGTGTCCAGCGCACGATCTCCCGCCAGCCAGCCGAGTCCCGGGTGCAGTTCACCGATGGCGAAACGACCCTGCAGTTGCGATAGCAGTCCGGCTCGTTCGATGGCGGCAACCGGTTCGTGGATCCATGGGGGATTTTCGTCCGGATACGGTTCGATGGTGGCCGGATCGCCGCTGATGGTTTCTCCCGATGGCAGCAAGGTGGCGCGACGTGCCACCGACCCATCGAGTTTGCCTCGCCACAGAGTGGCCTCGACCAGATCACCACGATCCTGGATGAACTCAACTTCCCCTGGCGGGAGGTTCTCAGAATCGACTCCTGGACCGCACTTCAAGGCCATGTCCACATGCCGGTTCATCAGATCTTCAAGTACTCCTGGAGCGGGAACCAGCTGATCGTAGCGATGACGGCGCCGTGAACCCTCGCGTCGATCCGGATCGATGTGGAGGGGGAGGGCGGGCAAGGGTAGCGCGCAGGCATCTGCGCACAGCGCCCATGCGGGAGAATTTTTTCGTTCGAGATTGGCGCGTGCAAGTTCCAACCGAAGAGGATGGCGATCGACCAGGATCACTGCGCCACCTTCGGCAAGCGCCATGGCATCGCTGCCGATTCCACAACACAAGTCGATGACGGGAGCGTCACCGAGTACTGAACGAAAGCGTTGTGCCTTGTGACGAGCGACCGAAGTACGTGTTGCCTGCTGTGCCGAATCCACGGTTAGCCACAGGTGGTCGTGATCTTCGAGTCGACCGGAGGCACGCCGCCTCGCTTCGAGCAGCGATAGAACCACGGCCACCTCCTCGCGAGACCCGTGCTGCCGAAGTGACTGGACCGAGGCGGGATGGGTTGGGTCGACCTCGGCGGCGGCCTGCAGTAGCGGGTCCAGAGATCCGCAGATGAGTCTGTGCCAGATCGTGTCCATGGCGTGATCGTAATCAGCAGGACAGAATTTGCGAGAATACAGGCTCGCTGCCTGTTTGTTTGGGTTGCCCGGCCGTCTTATCCGTGATCTATTTGCTTTGTGGGTATTCGTTTTGTTTGGTATGCCAAACTAACCAGTCGTGGCGCGGTTATCGGGGAGGATGCTCCTCGAGTCCTGTGCGCGTTGCCGCGCTGAAATACCACAACTGGAAGGGAGCGAACGACCGATGAACGACGCTGCCCTGGCGACCATCCGGCTGGCAATGGTCGGAAACCCCAATGCGGGTAAGACGACCATCTTCAACGCGCTGGTCAGTGGATCAGGACGGGTCTCCAATCATCCCGGCAGCACTGCCGATGCAGTGGTGGGGAAATGCCATCACCATGGCAAGACCCTGAGCGTCACCGATCTTCCCGGTACCTACAGTCTTCAACTGGATCTTCCCGAGGCGCATCTTTGTCGTCTGCACCTGGAAGGCGAGGAGACCCCACAGGTCATCTTTTGTGTCGTCGATGCGATGGGGCTGGGGCGCAACTTGAAGTTACTCGGTGAACTGATGGAGACGGGAAAACCGCTCGTAGTGGTGGTGACGAAAACGGAGGAAGCCAAACTTCGAGGCCAACAGATCGACATCGGTGCGCTGGAAGAATATCTCGGTGTACCTGTGGTCGAAGCAGCACGCAGGTCAAATGTCAGGAAACTCGATCTGGTGTCACTGGTGGAGAAAGCGCGGATCGGGCGTTCCATTCCACAAGACGATGAGGCTCTCGCGCAGTGGGGAACCGATTTGCAGGCAAGAGTGAGTCTTCCCGTCAATCCGGAAGGAGCAAAACGGCGCCGCCGTCGCGATGATCGACTCGATCGCGTCTTTACTCACCCATGGATCGGCGCCGTTTTCTTCAGCGTGGCGATGAGTCTGCTGTTTGGTTCCGTCTTCTGGCTGGCGCAGACACCGATGGAGTGGATCGATGGTTCCTTCGCTTTCCTGGCCCAGTGGCTCTCGGCTCGGATGGCCGAGGGGCCGGTGCGTGATTTGATCGTCGATGGAGTCATCGGCGGTGTGTCGGGAACCCTCGTCTTCTTGCCCCAGATCCTGCTGCTCTTCTTCCTGGTCTCCCTTCTGGAAGAGACCGGATATCTGGCGCGTGCTGCTTTCGTGGCTGATCGGTGGTTACGTCCGTTCGGATTACCAGGGCAGTCATTCGTACCGTTACTTTCCAGTCATGCATGTGCCATTCCAGCCATCATGTGTACACGCTTGATTCCTGACCGAAGAGACCGCATCGCCACCATACTGGTGGCTCCTTTTCTCTCCTGTTCGGCCAGACTTCCGGTCTACATATTGCTCGTCGGGATCCTATTTCCAGGTGAACCGATTCTCGCGGGCTGCACCTTCATCGGTTGCTACCTGCTCGGGGCTTTCGCTGCTGTAGCTAGCGCGGGACTGGTCAGGATGTTCCTGGTACCCGGAGCGAGCATGCCGATGGTGCTGGAATTGCCACCCTATAAAATCCCCTCCGTGTCAGAAGCAGCAAGAATCGCAATGGAGCGAGGCTGGTCTTTTCTGACCAAGGCAGGCAGCGTGATCCTGCTGATCTGTATCTTGTTGTGGTGGATGAGTAGTTACCCCGCTACGGCGGAGAGTTCCGGCGTGATGACGTTACGTACTGCGTCGCAGATGCAGACCGATCCTGTGCTTGCCGGAGAGATTTCCGCACAGGCGGAATCTCTGTATTTGCGAGAGTCGGCAGCGGCTTCCTATGCCGGTCAGATGGGGAAATTGATGGAGCCAGTGCTGGCACCCGTGGGAGCGGATTGGCAACTATCTGTTGCAGTGATGGCAAGTTTTGCCGCCCGCGAGGTGTTTGTTTCATCACTCAACGTCTTGCTCGGGGTCAGTGAGAACGCCGCCGACCAGACCACCCTGGAGCGGGTCGCATCTTCGACTCGCGATGACGGTTCGCCGCTTTTACCGCTCTCCTCGGCGGGTGGTTTGCTTGTCTTCTATGTCCTTGCGATGCAGTGTCTACCGACTCTGGCGGTGACTCGACGCGAGGCGGGAGGGATGCGCTGGGCGCTGCTCCAGTTCGGTTGGATGACCCTGTGGGCCTGGATCCTCGGGGCTCTGACTCGCTTCGTTTTGCTTTCGATGGGAGTCTCCTGATGTCCTTCTTCCCGATCGAGGATCCACAGTTCTGGGTGGTGACCGGTCTGGCGCTGGCGGCCTTGATATTCTTTCTTCGTCGTCGTAAGGGCACAGGGGGGGGATCCTGTGAGGACTGTCCAGAGCGGTGAATCCGCCGTTTATCTGCTGGTCATCGTCGAGCAGAGACGTTCTCATCGGGGCAGTTCCTGAAAGGAAGATGATCGATGTTGATTCCTTACATTTTCGCAATGGCTGTGTTGCCGATGGTCACTCCCGTTGTGACCTTGCCGGATGTGGTCGCAATCGAGGCCAACCGAGGTGACGAAGTGACCGAGCAGCAACAGACCGCTGCCACCAAGCAATACGAGCAATTGCAAGCTCGCATGGACCAGGCCATGAACGAGTATCTCGCTCCGCTGCGAGAGGCGAAGACCGCCGAGGAACGCGATGCAGTCGAACTGGATCCCGCCAAGAATCCGAGGGAGTTGTTTCTCTCGCCGATGTTGAAGTTCGCCAAGGAACATCCGGGTACGGATGCTTGTCTTCTGGCACTTGGTGAGGTGATCCGGATGTCATCGGGAGATGAGGGAAAATCCTGGATGACCGATGAGGCGGTAGACGTCTTGCTCGTCGATTTCATCGAACACGACGGACTTCAGGATCTGGTTCGTTTTGCTCATTACAATCCGCCTTCGACCGCCATCTTCCGCCTCTTGAAAGGGATTGTCGATGACGCGCCGAGTCGGGATGTACGAGCTGCTTCGATGTATTCGCTGTCGAAATTACTCGGAAAAGACAAAAAGACCCGCGCCGAGAGTCGTGCCTTGCTCGATCGAATCGAGAAAGAGTTTGCGAATGTGATCTTCATTCGAGAGACCACCTATGGTCAGAAGGTGAAAGGCGACATCTTTGAACTGGAACATCTCCAGATTGGCGACGTGGCACCGGAAATCATCGGCAAGTCTCTAGATGACAACCTGATGCAACTGTCGGCGTTTCGGGGAAAAGTAGTGTTGCTCGATTTCTGGGGTGACTGGTGAGGCCCGTGCCGGGCGATGTACCCGCACGAGCGGTCGCTCGTGGAGAAGTACCCTGCAGATCAGTTTGCCATCGTCGGTGTGAATTCAGACAGGACGATTGAAACCGCCCGTGAAGTTGTGAAGAAGAATGAGTTGAGCTGGAAGAACTTCTATGACGGCTCAACCAGCGGTGCCATTGCGACAAGGTGGAATGTCAACGGTTGGCCGACGATCTATGTCATCGATGCTGCGGGGATCATCCGCTACAAGGATGTTCGAGGAGATGAACTGGATGCGGCCATCGAGAGGCTGCTGGCGGAGAGTGAAGGTGTCGGCAAGCCCGAGTAGACCTGCCAGAGTTGGGTGGTTACTGCTAGCAGGCGACCGGAATCGCCTGAATCGATGCGGCCACCTGGGCACTGAGTCCGACTCGACTGCCATCGACATCGAGGATGCAGGTCCCTCTCGATTGACAAACGCGTAGATCACAATTACTGCACAAGCCCATCGCCTGGAGCAGCGGCAGGTGAGCGACCGGCACCGTCTCCACGACGATCTGGACCTTTTCACCGGGAGCGATCTTCTGCAGCGGGCGGGCATTTTCTGGCACCACCATCGAACGGGATCGAAGACTGGCGTTGGATTCAGCCCGTTCGTTGACGGAGGTGTTCAGGACATCGCGAAACATGTGATTCTCCGTGGTTGTTCGTCGACCCGCTCTGGCAACGTCCGATGACCTGCATTCCATCTGGTTCGTACCCGTGTGGGCCTTTTCGGCCCTGCACCGGCCCATCGTTGTCACGAGGGATCGACCGGGCTACTCTCCTGAACAGATGTGAATCCAGGCGGGTATTTTCAAGCACTGAGAGGTACTATAGCGTTTCGTTTATACCCCCGTCAACCTGTTTGGGTAGCCAAACTTGCTAGGGAGCCAAAGTGACCGGCTGGCGAGAGTTTGATCAGAATCCGGTGACCCATTCCGCGGCTCATCATCTGACGACCATCCAGTTCTTGCTCGATGAGTTCGGTTATGCACGAGTTTCGGACGTGGCCAGACATCTCGGGATCACCCGCGGCAGCGTTTCGGTGACTCTCAAGGGGCTTCGCCAGCGGGGTCTCGTGATCGAGGACGAGCACAAGCACCTTGGGCTTTCCGACGAGGGCATCCGGATCGCCCGGGGAATCCACATCAAGAGGATCCTCATCCAGACTCTGTTTCACGACATCCTGGGCATCGATGCAGAACTCGCGGAGCAAGATGCCTGCAAGGTCGAACACCTTCTCAGCGATGAAACCGCCGATGCAGTGGCGAGACTACTTCAGAAGATCGAATCTGGAAAAACTTCCCAGCAGTTGCAGAAGATGATGAAGGAGACGGGTAAGGCATCGGCTGGGGCGACTTCCGATTTTCCCAGTGAAACAGTTCAAGAGTTCGCCGATTCACTCGAGCAGCGACAGATTGAACGCGAGGATGAAACCAAATGACCAGTGACAATTCCAGAGCTGAAGCCATCGAGCGACTCAATGGTCTTCTGGCAGAAGAGATGGAAGCTTCGATGCGCTACTTGCATCTGGGCATGATGGTCCAGGGGCTTGACCGTCTCGTCGTTCAGAAGGTGCTCCAGGACAATCTGGAGGAGACTCTCGAACACTCGGAACAGGTTGCCGAGAAGATCCTGCAACTGGGTGGTAGCCCGGCTCCCAAGATCCGGATCGATTTCGAGAGCCGGAGATATACTGGCAAAGAAGCGCTCCAGGAGGCTTTGCTCTTCGAGCAGGCAGCTCTCGATGGGTACCGCGATCTTCTTGAGCAAGTCGACGGTTGCGGGGATGTGATCCTCGAGGAATTTGCTCGTCAGCAAGTTTCCGTCGAATCGGAGCATGTTTCCGAACTGAAAATGCTGCTGGGGGAGTGACCGTTTGGCGATCAGTGACCGACCCGGTGGTTTGACCGCCCTTGCTGTACTCAACGGTTTCTTCGCCCTAGCCAGTGGTGCCGGAGCCTTACAGCGTCTCATCGATGAGTCTCGAGTTGGTGACTATCTCGCCGGGGAACTGATCCCAGGGCGCTGGATCCGACGGCGCATCGAGGCCCTGGTCGAATCAGGAATCGAGCAGGTCGATTTGCAAATCCTGGGAGCGATCGGAATCGTTGCGGCTCTTGCTCTTGCCCTTTCGGTCTGGGGGTTGCTGGCGCGCAAGAAGTGGGCCGGTCGGTGGTGCTCGACTGTGGGGGCGATATCACTCGGTACGGTTTCGGTGCTGGCGATGATCTGGTTGCCCCATTCGATGATACGCGGAAGCGGGATCTCCATCGTTCGTCAACTCTTCTATCCGCTTTTCATGTTGTTTCTGGTGCAGGTCATCTTTCGCAAGGATCTGGTCCGATGACGGCGATGTTGAAACAGATCCTCCTTCATGCGCGTAATTCGATGAGCCACTCGCTGCGCTCCGGTTCCGGGGTGGCATTCATCGTGCTGACGATTCTCGCTGGCCTGGCTCTGGCAAACCTGGCGTTTGCCCCCATCGAACTGGGCTTTGTCGAACTCGAACAGTTTCGTGACAATGCCGCGCAAGGAATAGGGGTGGTGCTGTCACTGGCGACGCTACAGCAGGGTGATCCCGATTCGATCGTTGGAAGGATGGAGTCGGGAGAACTCGTGGAGATGACGATG
>JBBWWE010000434.1:0-11989 GCA_050256595.1 Planctomycetota bacterium | reverse complement strand
GCTGTGGCTGGTGGCCGGGCGACGGTTGATGCTGCGTCCGCATCTGCTGGGTCTGTGCAGCGTGCTGGGTCTGTGGTGCATCACCTTGCTCGGTCGAGATCGTCCGCGCTGTCTGTGGCTGGCGGTACCACTGATGGCACTATGGGCGAACCTCCACTCTTCTTTCATCCTCGGCATCGCGTTCTTGCTATTTGATCTGCTGATCTTTCCCGATGGTCACCGAGCCACGGCACGCCAACGCTTCAGCGTCTTCTTCAGTTGCCTCGCAGCCACCGTGCTTCAACCGCATGGTCTTGGGCTATTCCTGTTTCCGTTCCAGCTCGGCCTCGATCCGGTGTTTACCCGCGAAGTGATGGAATGGGTCAGTCCTTTCTCCGGCGAGATGGGAGCGATGATGTTCCGCGCCACCCCCACCTTCTGGATCGGACTGCCGCTCCTGGTGATGGCGATCATCGCTGTGTGGCGCCAGGGAACTGGCTTTGGCGATACCGATGCACCGCGTGCGACACGATTGGCGATCGTCGTGGCGGTGGTGATGGCGCTGTTGCAGCAGCGCCACTTCGCACTGGCCGTGCTGCTATCATCCGCACTACTGGGAATGTGGCTCGCACGCTGGTGTCAGAAGTGGCCCGATGCGATGCACCGGGTCCGCAGGAGGGCTGCAGTGCTGATTACCGCAATCGTCTTGATGCTGCTGGCCTATGGTTATCCGGCTCGAATGTGGGGATCCGAGATCCAGTGGCGCAAGCCGGGCAGCGGCTGGTCGACGATGATGCCGCGCTCTCCCGTCTCCATCCTCGCTCAACAGTGGCAGGTCACCGGCACCGTTCTGTGCGAATACGAGTTCGGCAGCATCGTGGTGCACGCCTCCGGCGGACTGCTGCAGCCAACGATGGACTCGCGCAATACCGTCTATGGTGCAGACCGTTATCTGGATCACCGCAACGCACTCAGCGAGTCCAACCCCGAACAGGACCGGCTGCTGGCGATGGCCAGTGCTGTGATGATCCGCCCGCCCGAGTCATCGCGCCAGCAGTTGACCCGGAGACTGGCCACCGATGACATCTGGGCACTGCTACATGTTGGTCCGCGCTGTCAACTGTGGGTACGTCGTACGGCAGTACCGGAGAACTTGAGACCTTCTTTAACCCGCTAGGAATCGTTCTCGCCAGTTGCGCCGCTGGCATCCTCATCGCGAGAGTCACCCCATCTGCTGCCGAGGATCTTACCTGCTTGTGCAGATTTACCGTCGGGCGCGGTGACCTCCGTATCGCGGCCGGAAGCCTTGGCACGACGCAATGCAGAACTGGCAGACTCGATCAGATCCTGGACGATGTGTCCGTGATCAGGATAATTTGCGATGCCCACGGAGATGGTGGCATTCCAGTGATGACCATTTGTGAAGATGACCGGTTGCTTGCGTACATCAGCACGTAGTCTGGCCGACAAGATGGTGGCGTCTGCTGCACTGGTCTGCGGCAAAATCAGCAACATTTCATCGCCACCCCAGCGCCCCAGAGTATCGATCTCCCGGCAGGCCGCCTGCAGTCGCCTGGAGATCTCCACAAGCGCCTCATCGCCGGCAACATGCCCCTCGCCGTCATTGATCTTCTTGAACTGATCGAGATCGATGAGCAGCACGCTCAGCAGACCTCCGTAACGTCGGGCTCGCTGGATCTCGAGACGAAACGTCTCGTCGATGGAGCGTCGATTGAGCAGTTCGGTCAGCGGATCGAGACTGACCTGGGAGATCAGTCGCTCCATCTCCTGGCGTGGCACGACTCGGGGAGCATCCAGGGTGGGTCGACGATTGGTCAGGTAGTCGGCCGCTGCAACCCGGACGCCGACCGATCTCTCGAGACGATTCTCCAGTTTCTTCTTGTGTCGGATGATTCCACGCCACAGATCCTGAGCCTGCTGCGGATCAAAGCGCCGATGAGTCAACAGTTCCATCAGATCGCTGTGATACTCGGGTCCGAGCGGACCGAGGTTGGCGAGAATCCCCTGCAACTGGTCATCATCGAGAACGCGATCACCGGCAAGCAGCGCCAGGATGTCGATGCCCTGGGCTTCGAGTTCGCGGAACCGCTGCAGGTGCGACATGATAACCTCCGGGACACAATATGTACCCGGGGTTCATCGTACCACCGTGTGGAGACGTTCGCAGCGAGGTCAGACCGCAGCTTCCGGATCCGGCTCAGGATTCCAGTTGTTGACGGTCTCGAGCAACTGCTCGCCATCGAGGTCAACGTGAATCACCTGGAGTCCCTGACGAGAACGCAGACTCCTGCGCAATCCGGAGTTCTCTCCCCCGATGACGACCAGGGGAACCTGCAGTCCACGGTCGAGTTGAAAATCGACGAGATCGAAATCTTCGTCCTGACAAACTCGTGAATCGAGCAAAAGCAGATTGTATGAACGCTCGACGAGGGCCTCGCGAACCACCTCAAATTCGATGCTGACATCGATATCGTGACGCTCAAACTCGAACAGATTTCTGATGGCATAGGCCGCATCTCGGTCTTGCCCCATGACGAGAATCCTGTTGCGTTGCATTCGATTCCTGCTCCTTCTGGATCTGAAAAAGAGATCCGTGTAGATGAATCGACATCTGGCAGCCTGAACTTGAGGAGAAATGCCGGTTTTGGCGTGGATCAGGCTTCCTGGCAGAAATAAGCCAGCATCTGGATCAGCGTGCCACGCATCTTCTGGCGATCGACAATCAGATCCAGAAAGCCGTGTTCGAGGTTGAACTCGGAGGACTGGAAACCCTCCGGAAGCTCGGTATTGATCGTTTGCTTGATGACATTGGGTCCGGCGAATCCGATCAGAGCCTTTGGTTCTGCGATGATCACATCGCCCAGAGCAGCAAAACTCGCCATCGCGCCGCCCATGGTGGGATTGGTCAGAATGCTGACGAACAATCCCCCCGCTTCGTGCAAGCGCTGGATTGCACCGGCGGTTTTCGCCATCTGCATCAGCGAGTACATCCCTTCATCCATCCTGGCTCCCCCACCAGAGCCACTGACGAAAATGAAAGGACGATTCTCTTCACGGGCCATCTCGATGCTTCGGGCTATCTTCTCGCCCACGACGGACCCCATCGAACCCATCAAAAATCGTGAATCGCTAACTCCGAAAATGACGGGGACCTCACCGATCTCTGCTTTCCCCACGACACATGCATCCCGAAGACCGGTTTTCCTCTGGGTCTCCTCAAGACGTTCCAGATAGGTACGCTTCGCCTTGAACTCGAGTGGATCCGACGGAGCAAGTTCCGCGTACTGTTCGACAAAGGTATCGGGATCACAGAGCAACCCGATTCGCTCCTCGCTGGTGATGGGAAAATGAAAACTGCATTCGGGGCACACATTGCCGCGCTCCATCATCAGATTCTTGTAGATCATCTTGGAACAGCCCGGACATCGAAGCCAAAGACCGCCGGGGACATCACGACGACGTGAAGAGCGGGGTTCGCGAGTCTCATCGCTCATGCTGTGGCTCTCCCCCCGGCCATGGCACTTCGAAGAGCCGCGACGTTTCCAGGTACGTCGTCACCACCGAACACCGCACTTCCAGCGACGAATACGTTGGCGCCCGCAGCCAGAGCGCGTGGCAATGTTTCGGTGGTGATTCCACCGTCGACCTGCACCTCGAGATCGGCAGCGCCGGCAGCCCGGATGGCAGCGATCTTCTCCAGTGGCTCCTCCATGAAGGATTGGCCACCGAATCCAGGTTCAACGGTCATCACCAGCACCATGTCGCAGTGAGATACGTAAGGAAGAACCGACTCGACAGCGGTTCCAGGACGCAAAGCGATCCCTCCCTTGCGATCAGCTTGATGTAATTTGTCGAGCAATTTTATGGGATCAGGCTCTGCTTCGATGTGAAAAGTAACCATATCACTGCCGGCAGCGATGAAATCATCGAGAAACTGTGCCGGATTGGAAATCATCAGATGAACATCGAGAAACGAATCCGTCGCCGAGCGCAACGACTTCACCACCGGAGCTCCGATGGTGAGATTGGGCACAAAGTGACCATCCATCACGTCGACATGAATCCAGTCGGCGCCAGCGGCGATGACAGAACTGACCTCGTCGGCCAGGTGGCTGAAATCGCTCGATAAGATGCTCGGAGCCAATCGCGCCGGCAGCTGAGGCGAGCCGGCAGAATCAGTGGAAGTCATCGTTGCTCAGGCCCTTCTTGCCCTCCTTCGTCGAGGGCTATCAGGGCATGGTAGATGTCTACCGGTTGGAGTCAACGCAGCGAGATCACTGGATGGGGGCGCTGTCGGGACCTGCCATCTCCCCTTCGGCGTGTCGGATGACCCCGGTCTGGTCGACGTAGAAGTAACGAGCCTCGGGAGACGTCTGTGGATTTGCAGTGCAACTGTACCCACCACTGAATCCTTGCAACTCGTAGAAGTAGCCGTTACGGACCCCGCTGATCAGTTCGGAATCGATGAGGAATGGGTTCTTTTGAGCCAGTTCGGACATGTTTGCGGGGTACTCCCCGAGTCGAACCCAGTACCTCGCCACGGCAGTCGATATCGTTCGAATCGAACCGATCGCTGCGGCTTCGCGGCCTCCATTGAGGCTCGCACGCAGGTTGGGAACGGCGATCACTGCGATCAGGGTGATGATGGCCACAACGATCATCAACTCGATCAAGGAATATCCCGATTGTTTGGTTTTCATGACTCCCCCTGGTGGGAATGAGAGCCGTTATTTCCGAACCAGATAAAGAGTCAGGGAGGAACTGCCAGGCAGCTCCTCCCTCAACTCCGAGACAGGTTTGTTACTGGATCGGGATCCAGGCGGAATCCCCTACTGCAGGAGCTGTGACAGCATCACTGCGGAAGATCACGCCGGTTGGAGATACGAAGTAGTGGAAACCACCATCCGAATCAAAGGTTCCCGGCGACGCAACACAGTTCCAGGTGTTTCCATCACCATTGAAAACGTAGAAGTAGCCACTCTTGAGAATTGAAGCGTCAGTGGCAGTCGCGAGAGAACTATCGAGGTAGTTACCCGCGGCAAGTTCCGCCAGGTCAATCGGATACTCACCCTCGATGTCACGATTACGGAACTGCTCGCACACGGTGCTGAGAGTTCGAAGACTGGAGACGGCAGAAGCCTCGTTACCTGCCATCTTGGCGTTGAGCAGGTTCGGTATCGCGATGGCCGCGATGATGGCGATGATCGCCACGACGATCATCAATTCGATGAGGGTGAATCCCTCGTTCTTGCGGTGCTGTTGCATGAGTAGTCCTTCCATTGACTGTCCCGGAGCGATCCAAATTTCTATTGTTCAGTTGAAGGACCAAAATGAGTCCCACAGCGACGGGGGAGACTCTCGCTCCAAAGCCAATCCATCGGTGCGAAGGAACCATGGCAATCGCCGGACCCGCTCGGAGAGAATCGAGAAGATTACTTGTAAGTAGCCAAATTCATGATGGTTATAAATCGATACTCTGGTCGAGACCGAACCGGGACCAGCGCAGATGTGACCAAATCTGTCAGTCGAAGAGAGCCATTTGGGCCAATGTGACAAATATTGTCACTGGTCGTCAGCGATCCGATCAACGATCTGCAACTGAGCGTTGCGCCCGCGGAAATGATTCACGGTGAGGTTGGCTACAATGGTCATCTCGCCGCCCTCGGTCAACTCCCGTGCGCGACCAGCGCCACGGAACCAGATCGCACCGATGGGCGCTCCATCGGCCTGGAACTTGACCTGGACATGTTCTTCAGCGGCTCCCACCAGCCGCGGAGTTCCCTCGAGGCGCAAGCCCCGGATGCAAAAGACTGGTTGTCGGTTCGCGGCACCAAATGGTGCCAGAGACTCCAGGGCATCCGCCAGTTCAAGATTGATTTCACCCGGTGACAGTTCCAGATCGTAACGACGAGCAGGAATCTGCTCGGAATCTGCCTTGGTTGCCTGCTGGTCGGCGAGTACTTGCTTCAACTGCGCGATGCGGTCGGTTCGAATCGTCATGCCGCCTGCAGCGCGATGACCTCCCACCTTTTCCACCACCGGACGCATTACCGGGTAGAGATCGGAAAGAGGCAATTCATCGATGCTGCGTCCGGATCCTCGTGCCGTTTCCCCCTCGATGCACAGTACCCACACCGGACGATGCACTCGATCAACGACGCGATTGGCGACGATGCCCGCCACTCCTGGATGCCAACCTTCTCGGGCAAAGACGATCGGACCAGATTCCGGATGGAGTCCCTGTTGCATTTCCTCCATACACTCCTGCGTCATCACCTTTTCAATCTCGCGGCGCTCCCGGTTGAGCCGTGCCAGTTTTTCTGCGAGTTCACTGGCGCGCTGCGGGTCATCGGTGAGTAACAACTCCAGAGCCTCACTGGCATCGCCGAGGCGCCCGGCAGCATTGAGATGAGGAGCGATTCGAAAACCGATATCTATCGCCGAGAGCACACTCCGATTGATCCGACAGGTATCCATCAAGGCGGCAAGTCCGGGCCGCTGTGTCGCAGCGATGGCGCGCAGGCCCTGACGCACGATAATGCGGTTCTCCCCTACCAGCGGAACCACATCCGCCACCGTTCCCAGCGCCGTGAATCCGAGTAACTCGACGAGTAGATCCCGGGTCCGATTATCGACCTTACCTCCACCAGCTGCTTCTTTGGCGAGAGCCCAGGCCAGTTTGTAGGCAACCCCGGCACCGCACAGACCCAGTGATGGAGATGGTCGATCGGCACGACCTGGATGGACCAGCGGGATCCCCTCCAGTGTCTCATCAATCCGATGGTGATCGGTGACGATCACCTCCAGTCCCAGTTCTTGTACACGTCGCAACGCATCCACATCGTTGCTGCCGCCATCGACAGTGATGATGAGGTCGACCTCTTGTTCGGCTAACTCCTCCACTGCATGAACGTGAAGTCCGTAGCCTTCCTTGATCCGATTGGCCAATCGATGCATCGTTTTCACACCCAGGTGCCCGAGCATCTCCAGGAGTATCGCGGTACCACTGATGCCATCGACGTCGTAATCGCCATAGATGGCGATTTTCCCCTGCACTTCGCGCACGGTGAAAATCATCTCCACCGCCTGATCGATGTCGGGGATGACATCTGGCTCCAGCAGATTCGTCAACTTTGGTTCCAGAAATTCGTTGGCCTGCTGAGCAGTGGTGATGCCACGCTGGACGAGTAGGCGAGCCAGCACTGGATGAAGTTGGCACTCGCGGGCCAGTTCAGTGGCTACAGAATCGTCGTATTCGAAGGGACCCCAGGGGCGATCAACCGTGTGATTAGCGGAACTCAACGCGCCTCCCCTTCTCCAACCAGATCACCCTGGCGAGAACGAAGGTGATCGATGGCACCCCGGAAGATATCGAGGCCGAGCGGTACCGGAAGTTCTTGCTCGGTCGGAATGGCCCCATCCGGACGTAGACGCATCCAGTATGGGTGATGCTCGGGACGGACAAATCGTTCCGGGTGCGGCATCATGCCGAGCACGTTGCCATCGGCCGACAGGAGACCCGCGATCCCCTGGTGGGATCCGTTGGGATCGTCGGGATACTGGGCGGCATCTCCGGCGCTGTTTCGGTAACGAAACGCAACCTGGGACTCCGGAAAACTCTCTCCCGGTTGATCCGGAAACCACTCGAATCGGCCTTCTGCGTGGGCCACCGGGATGAAGTACTTGTGCCCGGAGACAAACCACGGGCATTCGCTTTGTCCCGCTTCCAGATGAACCCAGCGATCCTCGAACCGGCCCGATCGGTTCCACAGCATGGCACCTTTACCACTGCCACCCGGAAGCAGGCCGAGACGAACCAGTACCTGGAATCCATTGCAGATCCCGATCACCAGGCCACCGCGATCGACGAACTGCTGCAGCATCGGTCGCAGTCGCTCCTCGATGATATGGGCCAGAACAGCTCCGCTAGCGACGTCATCGCCGAAGGTGAAGCCGCCCGGAAAAGCCACCAATCCCGCCTCTTCGAGAATTGCCGGATCCTCTCCCAGCGCATTGACATGAATCGACTCGACGCGTGCTCCGGCCAGTTCGAGAGCATGAACGGTCTCGCGGTCACAGTTGGTTCCGGCGGCACGCAGGACCAGTGCCAGGGGGCGAAGGTGATTCATGGAGTCGGCCATATTGCCTCCAGGCTTCGCTTCCAGATCTTCTTCAATGAATCGACTGGACTCTCGATGCAGGTCTCGGATCCGTAACGAATGCGCACCATCGAATCAGCGGTAGTGGTACCGATGATGCTCGCAGGTATCGCCGCGTGATTTGCCTCTTCTAGCAATGCACCGACCTCGGTCGGAGAAACCTCGATGAGGAATCGATGGGGCCCCTCGCCGACCAGATGGGCGAGGCGATCTTCGGCCGATCCATCGATCTCGAGATCGATTCCCACTCCCTTTCCGCCGAAAGCCATCTCACAAGCCGCCACCGCAAGTCCGCCATCGGACAGGTCATGCACGGCACGAACCCGGTGAGCAACGATCCACTTTCTCAATGTTTGGAGTAACTTCGGTCCCAGTTGAGGATCGAAGCAAGCCGGCGTGCCACCCGTTCCACCGTACTTCAGTTGCAACAGACTGCCCGCAATCGCGGCTTCTGGCCCCAGCAACACCATCGTCGAACCGACATCCTTGAGATCGGAACCGGGCACGCACAGCGGTCCCTTCGCCACCGAGATCGCCGAAACGAGCAGCACCGGTGGAATCGATCGAGACACCCCGCCGGAGCGATAGGTGTTGTGGAGCGAGTCCTT
Source organism: Planctomycetota bacterium (assembly GCA_050256595.1). Classification (GTDB taxonomy): domain Bacteria; phylum Planctomycetota; class UBA8108; order UBA1146; family UBA1146; genus UBA1146. Next base: position 3,222 of record JBBWWE010000434.1, on the reverse strand, counting down.
GCCCGAGATGAAAGGAGTTCCGTAGGCGCGCGCTGCATCGGCAGCACCTCGGGAACATTCGACGATCTGGCCGAGGATTTTTGGATCGCGAACATCTCCCCAGGCATAATTATCGATCAGTGCCGCTCTCTCGAGCGTACCTCCTGAAGCGATGCAGTTGCGCAGCGCCTCGTCGACGCTATGGCAAGCCATCTGGTACGGATCCACCTCCCCCATCGCCAGAGCGAGTCCGCACGAGACGACCACCTGGTGGCTCCCATCGCGCAACGGATCGAGTGCGCATCCATCCATCGGTGCATCTCGATCGGCACCGGCAAAGGGACGCAACGTCATGCGACCCTGGACCTCGTGATCGTACTGCCGTACCACCGGCTCCTTGGAGGCAACGTTTCCATCTTCGAGCAGTTCCTCGAGGATTTGCTGATCGTCACGCGACCCCAACTCCATATCGGTGGCGGTTCGTGGTACTGGAGGTACCGAGACCTGCTCGATGTCGGGTCGACCGCCGTGCAGGAAACCTACGTCCAGTTCTCCGACCACCTGTTCATCGTGGATGAGGCGCAGCAGCCCATCGTCGCGGAAATGACCGAGAACCGCACACTCCACCTCTTCCTCGGCGAAGATCTCCTCGACTCGCTGCAACCGGGCAGGATCGACCGCCAGCACCATCCGCTCCTGCGCCTCGCTGATCCAGACCTCGGTGGGACCGAGTCCTGGATACTTGAGTGGAGCGCGATCGAGATACACCTCGGCTCCGGTATGCTCACCCATCTCACCGACAGCACTGGAGAAGCCTCCGGCACCGCAATCGGTCACCGCACGACAGAGGTTCTCATCTCGAACCCGCATCAGACCATCGAGTACTTTTTTCTCCTCGAGAGGATTGCCGATCTGTACCGCTCCTGAGGAAACTTCCTCGGAATCCTCGGTCAATTCGCGCGACGAAAAGGTCGCACCGTGAATCCCATCTCGACCGGTACGACCACCCACAGCAACGATCAGGTCTCCTGGTTGAACCGTCTTGTCGACATGTTCTCGACGCAGTAGCCCGACCGAGCCACAAAAGACCAGCGGATTACCGACGAATCCCGGATGGAAGTGAATCGCCCCATTGGCGGTCGGGATTCCCATCCGGTTGCCGTAGTCACGCACTCCCGAAACGACACCACGCAACAAGCGTCGTGGATGCAAGGTTCCGGCAGGCAAGTCCTCGGCGGCAGTATCGGTGGGAGCAAAACAGAACACATCGGTGTTGAGGATCGGCATTGCGCCGAGACCGGTACCGAGGGTATCTCGGATCTCGCCACCGACTCCGGTGCCAGCACCGCCATAGGGTTCCAGTGCACTGGGATGGTTATGGGTCTCGACCTTGAAGGAGACCCCCCACTCGTCATCGATACCGATGACCCCGGCATTGTCGCGAAACACCGACCAGCACCAGGGCAGATCGAGATCCCGGGTCACCTTGAAGATCGTTTCCTTGAGCAGGTTGTCGAACTTCAGATCGCCGTGACGAACACTTCCGGTGAGGGTCTTGTGACAGCAGTGCTCCGACCAGGTCTGAGCAATCGTCTCCAGTTCGATCTCGCTGGGCTCGCGTCCCAGCGCAACGTAATGCGAACGGATGGTCTGCATCTCGAGGAGATCGAGACTGAGCCCGCCATCATCACTGATACGAACCAGTTCTTCATCGGATACATCGCGCACAGGAATCTCGACACGCCCCTGTGCGTGGGCTGGAAACTCCCGGAACGGATCGGGGACCGATTCTGCTTCACCGGCGTTGAAGGTGCACCATTCATCAACGATACCGTTGCCCAGATGTCCGGCGATTCCATCGAGCAGTTGCTGGGTCGGTTGCATACCTCCCAGACGATAGCGCAGTGCGGTACGAACCTGACACTCAGCACGATCGAATCCCGACTCGGCCATGGCGTGGATGACGCTGTGGGAAACAGGATCCATCACCCCGGGTCTTCGCTGCACGACGATCGCAGCCTCATCGGCTGAGCGCTGCGGCAAACCTATACCCTGCTCGACGACTGCACGACAAGCCGGAGACCCGGCGAGGAAATGATCGGCAAGGTCGACGACTTTGTTGGCGTCCTGTTCGGCTACCCGCAGGTAGAAGACGGGATCAGAAGCGAGTTGATGTTCTGGCGCTGGAGGGCTACCGACAGAGATGAGAGCATCCTGCAACTCTGGATCGGGACTCGGATTCGGATCCCGGTCATGAATCACGGTGACGGTATAAGTGCAGGACATCGATACTCCTGAGCCGGTGCGGCACGGTACTCGGGCCACCTTGCGCAGATTGTGCAGTCGTCCGGACCTCCGAGCAAGCGCACCGGAGCGCTAGCGGCGCCCCGATTGCGACCGTAGGATGTTCCCTTCATAACGGGGAGAGGCACAGATGGAGAACGAATCCAGTTCACACGGACTCGACTTCGAGGCTCCCATCGTGGAGCTGGAGAACCGCATCTCGGAGTTGCGCTCCTTCTCCGAGAGCTCGGAAATCGATCTCTCTGGCCAACTCGAAGAACTGGAAAAGAAGTGCGAGGAGAAGAAGCGCGCCATCTACTCGCACCTGAACCCGTGGCAACGGGTCCAGATCGCCCGCCATCCCCAGCGACCACGCACCACTGACTACATCCAGGGGTTCGTCACAGACTTCCTCGAACTTCACGGCGACGGCACTTATCGTGACGATCCTGCCATCATCACGGGTCTCGGTCGCATCCGGGGGCGCAAGGTGATGATCGTCGGCCACCGCAAGGGCAAGACCAACCAGGAAAAAGTCGCCTGCTGCTTCGGCATGCCCCACCCGGAGGGATATCGCAAGGCGATCAAGAAGATGCGTTTGGCCGAAAAGTTCGGCATTCCGATCATCTCCTTCATCAATACCGCCGGGGCTTTTCCTGGAATCGAAGCCGAAGAACGGGGACAGGCTTTCGTCATCGCCAAGAATCTCCAGGCGATGGCTTCTCTCAAGGTCCCGGTGATCGCGGTGGTGATCGGTGAGGGCGGAAGTGGCGGAGCCATCGGAATCGGGGTCGCCGATCGGATCCTGATGCTCGAGAACTCCTATTACTCCGTCATCTCTCCAGAAGGTTGTGCCGCGATCCTCTGGAAAGATTCCTCTCACGCGCCGCGAGCTGCAGAAATTCTCAAACTCACCAGTTCTGATCTGTCTCGCTTCAAGATCGTCGACGAGGTGATCGA
>JBBWWE010000433.1:0-6217 GCA_050256595.1 Planctomycetota bacterium | reverse complement strand
CGGTCATAGCCGGAATCGATCAGTTCCTTGACCGCTTCACGATCTGGTTGCATGAGACCGGGTTCCTTGCGGTCGATGGCACGACGCGATCCCGTGCGCAGTATCCGCGCCAGAAAGCCCGACACAAAAACAGGCATATGGCGAACGAGCCACCGGAACCAGGAACTGCGCAAAATCCGACGCAGTCGCAGATAACCGATATCACCAGTGCTGAACAGATCACCATGAGACAGATGCCAGCGCTGACCACCGGTCTCCAGTTGCAGATGATCTCCCGCAACATGGACACCTGTTTGGTGCTCGAAAGCGGAATCGAGCAGGAAATCACGGTTGCCAGGAATCACCACGACGTCGACATTGGAATCGGTCGCACGGCGCAGAGCCTCCAGTTCGCGGCGGGTCATATCGAGTGCCAGTTGCCCGGGTCCGAGCCACACATCGAATAGATCCCCCAGCAACCAGCAGTCGGCCCCCTCTTCCTGGCAGGATTTGAGCAAGTTCTCGAGCATCTCCACTCGACGCGAACTGCCATCACAATGCAAATCAGCGGCGATGATGCGGCGACGAGAGGGAAACGGACCAGCATCAGTAGCGGAGGAAGTGTTCATGCTCCTGGGATCGTCCAGTCATCCGAATCCAGAGGCAATTCCGTGGCCGGAGGCTCGGGTGGAGCCACAGGAGGAGGCGGTGCAGGGGCAGGTTCCTGGGGTGGCTCAATGGCTGCTGGTTCGACCACCTCGCGGGCAGGAGCCTTCTCGGAGCCGAAGATGGGGCGGTCGGTGGAACTTGTTTCGACAGCAGGCGGCGGAGGTGGCGCAGGGGCGCGTCTCTTGCGGCGAGGCCGTTCGATTACAGGTTCTGGAACTTCGGAAACTCCGAAAGATGCCAGATCAATATCGATGTGATCGACTCCCACTTCGGTTTCGATCAGAAGATCGAAAGTATCGCGCGCGTCATTATCAAGATCGGGATGAGCGACGAACACCTGCGACAGTTCCTGGCTCAATCGTGGCAACGCCTTAAGAGTACGAAGCACGCGCATTCGATCCATCGCCGCGAACGGCTCATCGAGGAACAAGAATTGTGGTGCCTCGGTCACTGCGCGAACGAAAGCCTGGGCGAAAGCAAGCCGAAAACCAAAAGAAAGCCCCTGCAACGTGCCGCCTGACAACTCGTGAGCCTGCAGGAAATCACTCTTTTCCCCGGTGAAGAGACGGATCTCGAACTCCGGTGTGACCTGGGCATCGCGATAACGGCCACCGGTCAGGTGCGGCAACAGTTGACAGAGACCTTTGCCCAGACTGGGTCCGGCGCGCATCCGCACCGATTCGATGGTCTCCTCGAGAAGTTCGACCAGCAAACGGTGAATATCCATCTCCTCGCGAATCGCCAGCGATTTCTTGCGCAAGCCATTGGAGAACTCTTCCAGAGCCCTTCGACGCCCATCCTGGTTCTGATACTCGCGAATCTCACTCTGGATACGATCGCGTTTCGAACGAAGACGTTTCACCGAATCATTGGAATCGTCGAGGTTCTTACGTCGCTCCTTGAGGGTCGCGCGAACTCGATCAAGCGGGCTCTTCAGACTCCTTGAAAGATGCTCCCCGGGCTTGTCTCCCATTTCTCCGTGAAGATCGCGACGCGATTTACGCATTACATCGAGAGTGTTCTGGACTGCAGGAACCTGGCACTCCCCGACCTCGTCGCCAGGATCCAGTCCGCCGGAAGACAGCGCCAGATGAGCACGCGCAGCCTCGAGCGAACTCTTACCCACTTCCATTTCCATGCGCAGACGCGAGACGATGCCATCCGCATCCAGACCGGCTTGTTTTGCAGTCGAAGCACGTGAAGCGAGCCAGCAGGCAATGACAAAAAACGCAGCGCCTGCCGCAGCGACCAGAAATCCGATGCGCGGTTCCTCGGTGAACCCCTCGAGCAACGGTACGTATTCACCGAGACCCCACTGGTACTGGTGGTCGATCCCGAGAACGATACCTCCAAGGCCTGCCAGAAATACCAGCACAGCCAGTGCCCGATACTTCTTCAGCGCCGCACTTGTCTCGGCGATGATGTTCTTTTGCTGCTGAAGATCGACCTCGATGGATCCATCCTGATCGCCCTCGACACGCGCCTCGAGTGAATCACGGGCTTCCTCGACGTGGGTCCCGAGAAGGCTACGGATCTTGAAGGCGCTGGCGAACTTCTCCAGGCCATCGCGTAGAGGATCACTGACAGACTCCTGATTTCTCAGAGCTTCCGGCATCAGATCAGACTGCAGCAGACCGATGAGACCATTGCACTTTCTCAAGGCCTCACCAGATTCCATCGAATCGAGAGAGCGCAGCTCATTCTGGATCTTCTGCACCTCGTCGCGTTTCTTTTGTTCGAGCTCGACCTGGCGCTGTAGATCTCTCACCCGCGATCTTGCTTCTTCCACCTTGTTGTCACGATCACCCAGATCTATTTCGAGCTCAGGGATCTTGTCGATGTTCGGCTGCAAACGAGAGATGTGAACATCATTTTTTCGGATCTCATCCTGGACCGATGTGAAATCCTTCTCCAGCAAGTCGAGTGCACCGCAGGCGTCACCCCGGGCACCCTGCAGAACATCAATGCCGGCAACCCGATCGAGGTAAGCGCGAAACTGCTCGGGGTTGGTGACCGACTCGCGCTCGGCGAGGTAAAACGATTGCAGAGTCTCACCCGCACCGAGATGAAAACGGCGCTGCACTTCTCTTTGCACCTGGATGATTCCGGAGGCGATCTCCTCGCCTGGCGCTCCGCTTGAATTCGAGATTCTCATCAATCGCGCAAAAGAGGTTCCTAGCCGATCCATCTCTCGCCAGATTCGATAACCCTCGCCATCGTGTTCGATGTCGAGTTCGACAACGCAATGATCATCTTCCCAGTGGATCAAATCGATGATGGAGCCGCGCACGACATGATGTGTGGTCCCGAAGAGAGCAAACTGAAACAGTTGACCGATCGTTGATTTGCCACTCTCGTTGGGGCCGATGATTCCGATCAGGCCACGACGAGGAAAGTTCTCGATGCGGAGTTTTCGGAACTTGAGAAATCCCTCCGCGCGAAGGCTTCGGATCAGCACGGATCACCTCCCGCGTCGAGTTCGGTGCCGTACTCTCGCTCGGCAATGAACTTCTCACCGAGGCGTCTGGCCATCTCGTATTTGTGGCGGCTCTCGGCGTCGACCTTTCCCTCGAATGCGCGTTTCTTCATCTCGAACAGGCGCCGAAACTCCTCCATCGGTGGACGAATCGCCAGGCCATCGAGCAGCCATCCAGAATCATCGGATTCTGGTGACGGGTACTGGTCCTCGCCTGCAGTGTCTTTACTCGGCATCGTTTCTCGATCCTGGTTCGGTTACGCCTGAAAGGAAAAGTCCACAGACTCCGATTGTGGAGGCCAACCGCACTCTTTCAAGTTGCTTCAAGAAACGATCGCCTGCTCGAATACGCGGCCAACCGTGTCTGATGCCGGTTCTCCTGTGGCTCGTATTGTGGCTGTACGCACTTCTGGCCCCCTGTGGGCCAGATCAACCCGCAAGCGCCTCGGTGGCAGGATCGACTCGACTCGATCTGCCCATTCTACGGCGATGACACCATCGACCAGCCAATCATCCCAGCCATGGAGGGCCAGTTCGCCCGGATCATCGAGACGATAGGCATCGACATGAAGTAATGACAGCGGCCCGGTATGCAAGGAAGCGATGGTGAAAGTCGGGCTTCGAACCATCCCCTCGACACCGAGTCCACGGGCCAATCCTCGCACCAGCGCGGTCTTGCCCGCGCCCAGTTCGCCACGTAGATCGATCACGAGACCGCAACCCGCAACCTTTCCGATGCGCTCGCCGAGCGCTTCGGTCACCTCAACTCCGACCAGTTCCAGCTGGTGAAACCCTTCTGTCACCGATATGCCTCCCTGCAGAAACGAGCCTATCGGTGCCAAGAAACGTCCACAACCCTACTGGCGTTCGATCCGATCAAGCGGGAAAATATCCACTGGAGTCATCTGCATGTCAAACCAGCAACAAATCACTGTCCAGCCGCTGATGATCGCCGTCGCCCTGCTGGTGCTATCGATGCCAGCGGTGCTGGGCGACGATCTGCGCGAGGTAGAACTTCCTGGACCTCCGATGGCAGGTCCAGGCCGCATTCCATACCATCATTCGAACGCCACCCTTGACCAGATCACCCAGCTTGCCCCGCGAAATCCGTTCGGCTCGGCTTCCCTGCAGATCTGCACCTGGATCGAGAGTCGCCAGGGAGCGCTGATCCTTCCCCCCCATGGTCTTCCGGTCGGTTCCCGCGGAACGGTGCTGATTCGACCAAGTGAACTGGTGCTCGCAAACTGGCAGAAGACACTACCTGATGGTTTCCTTGGCCATTCCCTGAGAAACCTGGCCACGATTCCCATCGATGGGGTGAATCCACTGCTGTGGCAATCAGGGCGTCAAGAGGAAGCGCGACGAGAACTGGCCGAGGCGATCGAACGAGCTGACCGAGCCACCGCATCGATTTTGCTGCGCAGAGCCGACCTCGTCGAAGATTTAAATCCGGAAATCCTCGAGTGGATCCGCAGCGACCCATCCATCACCTCACCCTGGCATCAAACCGATCACCTCCATAATTTTGAAGCACCGCAGTTGCTGAATCTCCAGTTGAAGGCTCAATTACCGATGGCCCAACTGGAGGCTCGGCCCGACATAGGCTCCTTCTCCGCCTATGCCTACAGGCAGGGATTGACTACTCGACGTAGCCCCATCGCTGATTTCCATCCGCTGCAAAGAGACGACTTGGTCCTGCTTGCTTCTGGCAACCGAGTGCTTGCGATCGATACCAAGAACTCACTCGATGTGAAATGGACATGGAGTCTGCACCCGGAACGAAAGCCGAATCGATTCCCACCGCTGATCGGAATCTCACAGGTGCCGATCTCCAGTGGAGACCGATGCGTCTTCTTGTTACGAACGGGTCGTCATTTCCAGCGACCAGCAACCAATATCATCATCGAGGACGGTCCCTGGAAGGACTTTGGCTGGCTTGAGGCCGTGGTGCTGGAGCTCTCCACACCCGACCAGGCTCCTGTCTCTGCCTGGAGCCCACCGATTGCCCAGGAGGGATTTACGGTCGCTCCGGCTCCACACATCGATGGCGATCGACTGTGGCTGGTCGCTACCCGTGGCTGGAGTGAGTTGGAGACCTGGGCATTCGCCTTCGATATCAAAAACCAGCGAGAACTGTGGCGTCGAAAACTCGCCGTCAGGCCACCCGTAGCCCATTCCCTCAATGATCTACGCGACAAAGTTTGTGACGCATCGATTGCGCGACGCGATGATGACCTGGTCATCAGCAGAAGCGGAGGTGCCATCGAACTTCTCAGCGCTTCCACCGGGGAACATCGTGCCACTATTCATCAACCTCGCTGGCATTTCAGCGATCTTCCGACTTATTCGGGAGTGCACTTCGGCTCGAGCCATTTCCAGGGCTACCCACAGATCAGAAAGAGAGCCCACAGTTCTATCGAGGTTCCTTCTGATCGATCGCATCCGTGGTTGCTGCTACCTGCCGATGGCAAAATGTTGCTAGCTGTCGATATCCAATCCTGGAGCATCAAATGGAGTTATGCTGCCTCGCGAGAAACCTCGTTGCTGGGAATCGTCGATGGAACCGCATGGCTGCTCGATTCTGGAATCGAGCAGGAAGACCATCGAATCACCCTGGTTGGCCTGGACGCACAATACGGATCTGTACGCCAAGGACCATGGCAAATCGAATTAGCAGCACGAGTCACCGAGTCAGACTCCAACGAAGATGAAAAAGCTGCGATCACACCGCTTCTGCGCGGACTGCCACGTCTGTTCAAGGACTCGTTGTGGGTTCCAACCCTAGTCGGCATCGAAACCTTCTCGCTAGTCGATGGAAGTTCTACCGGAGTGACCGGCTGGCCGCAGGGTACGAAAGGTGGAACACCGCTACCGCTTCAAGATGGACGGTTGCTGTTACTGAGAAGGGGCGATATTGCTGCCAAGACAGTGAGTGCTCTGGAATTGTTGATGGCAGACCAAGCCCCTGGCAAAGATCACTAGTCGTCGTCCGATTCAGAGGTTACCGCTGGAATACGGAAATCGACCTCTACGCGCGGCGCTCTGGCCCACAGATTCTCCAGATCGTAATAGGCTCGCGCTTCTTCGTCAAAA
>JBBWWE010000432.1:0-2338 GCA_050256595.1 Planctomycetota bacterium | reverse complement strand
GCGAGGTGTGGCTGCTACCAGCGACGATCTGGGAGCGATGGGAGTCCCGCCCGAGAACCGCGCCCTGCTCGATCACCTGGCTGTTCGATTGCGTGACAACCCATCTCGTCGGGCGTTGTTACGAGACATCGTGCTCAGTCGTAGTTACCAGATGGCATCGACTCATCCCGACCCACGGGCACTGGAGGTCGACGCGACCAACGCACGCTGGCACCGGGCGTACCAGAAGCGACTCACCGGCGAGTCGATCCGGGATTCGATTCTGAGTGTTTCGGGACGTCTCGATCGCAAGGTAGGAGGCGCCTCGGTGCCGGTGCATCTGACCGACTTTCTCACAGGCCGTGGTCGTCCCGGTGGTAGCGGACCGGTCGATGGTCATGGACGACGTAGCATCTACATCAAGGTGTGTCGCAATTTTCTTCCCGCGTTCCTGACTGCTTTCGATTTTCCGGCCCCGGCCACCACGGTGGGGGATCGGTTGGTCACAAACGTTCCTGCGCAGGCGCTGGCTCTGATGAATGATCCGTTCGTTCACGAGCAGGCGCAATTGTGGGGCGACAGAGTCATGAAGACTGTCGACGAGGGGGGATTGGTTGCAGCGATCGAGACGATGTGGCAGCAGGCTTTTGGTCGGCTTCCCTCCGGGGAGGAAGTGGCGATGGCTCGCGAGTTTGTCGACGAGAAAGGGCTCGAGGGGTGGACCGATCTGGCTCATGCCTTGATCCAGGCCAAGGAGTTTCGTTTCATCCGTTAGGGTGAAACGAGGAGGACACCGATGCATCACTGTGGTCGATATGAACAGCAGCCTCTGGATAGACGAGAGATGCTCTCTCGCTGTGCCCAGGGTTTCGGTGCTGTGGCATTGACTGCACTTGCGGGAGATTCGCTCTTTGCAGATGTTCCGGGTCAGCCAGGATTGCTCGATCGTGGTCACATCCCGGCTCGGGCCCGTTCTGTCATCTTCCTCTACATGGATGGCGGACCGAGCCAGGTCGATACCTTTGATCCGAAGCCGGCCCTCTCGAAGTGGGATGGCAAACCGTTTCCCGATCCGATGGAGCGAACCCAGTTCAACGCCGTAGGCAACACCCTCAAGTCACCGTGGCAGTTCCAGCAGTACGGTGAATGTGGTCACCCCATCAGTGATCTGTTTCCTCATGTTGCCAGGCACGCCGATGAATTGCTGGTGGTGCATTCGATGACGAGTCAATTCTCGGAGCACACCAACGCCAATTACCTGCTCCATACCGGTACCGGAACCGTCGGAAGACCGAGCATGGGAGCGTGGGTTTCCTATGGCCTCGGTGCGCTCGCCGATGATCTGCCAGGTTTCGTGGTCGTCAACGGTGGACTGGTGCCGCCGGGCGGCCTCGGTTGTTTTTCCAGTGCGTTTTTGCCGGCGAAGCATCAGGGATCCATCGTGTTGCCGAGAGATCGTGCTCTGGCCAACGTCGACCAGCGCGAGGGGATCGATCGCCAGCGTCGCAAACTCGATCTGCTCGGAGGTCTCGATCGTATGGGATTGGAGTCAACCGGTGATCCGGGTCCCATCGAGGGAGCGATCGCCAACGGTGAACTCGCCTTTCGCATGCAGTCGGCGGTTCCCGAGTTAGCGGACATCTCTGGCGAGACGGAAGAGACCCGGGAGTTATACGGACTCGATCATTCTTACGAGCAGACTCGCATCTTCGCTCGTGAATGTTTGCTGGCACGTCGCATGGTGGAACGGGGTGTGCGGTTCATCGAGTTGACCTGCCCATCGGTCAGTGGTGATCGCTGGGATCAGCACGGCAATCTCAAGGGTGGACACGAGAACAACGCTCGAGCTGTCGATCAACCGATCGGTGCGCTACTGACCGACCTGAAACGCCGCGGAATGCTCGAGGATACGCTGGTGATCTGGACCGGCGAGTTCGGTCGTACCCCCTTTGCCCAGGGGCGTGACGGTCGCGACCACAACCCCTACGGTTACACTTTCTGGATGGCCGGTGGCGGAGTGAAGGCAGGAAGCGTCTACGGTGCTACCGACGAGTTCGGTTACCGGGCCATCGACAAACCGGTCGAGATCTACGATTTCCACGCCACCATGCTCCATATTCTCGGAGTCGATCATCGACGGTTGACCAAACTGTTCGGTGGCCGCGACCATCGTCTCACCGATGTCCACGGCAAGGTCATCGAGGAGTGGCTGGCGTAGTCGTCAGGCTTGCATCTTTGGTTTGCTGCGGCTGGATGCGGTAGGTATCTTGTCTGAGGTGGCACGCTCAAGGTCACTGCAATCCGCTACAGATGAGATAGGAGAAACAATGCATATTCAGGTAGTCAACTTCAACCTCGA
>JBBWWE010000431.1:0-3772 GCA_050256595.1 Planctomycetota bacterium | reverse complement strand
CGCCTGCGACTCCAACGACGACGGGGTTTTGAACATGGCGGACTCGGTCTTTCTCCTCAACTGGTTGTTCAAGTTCGGAGAAATACCACCGCTACCGGGACCCTACGACGACGGACCCGATCCGACCGATGACGATATGTTGCCGGTCTGCGACAGTGACGATACCCTTTGCTAGTTATCGAATGTGCTTATTGAAGATGCGATTCAGTTATTGAAATAAAAGGAGGCAGTGGCATGGCATTCAAGAAGTTGGTTTTGGCTGCGCTGTTTGTTTGCTTGGCCGGAGGAGTCAGCGGCCAGGATTATGTCCTCTCGGTTTCGGATGGGACGATTCCCGAAGGGGGAAGCGGCTCCCTGACTATCAGTCTGGATAACAACGGAGCGGATCTGCAGGGTTGGTCCTTTGGGGTCTGCAATGACACGGCTTCTTTGGTTTGTACCGATGCTGTCGATGGTTCGACCACAGCAACTGTGAATCAAGGTGGTCCTCCTGGTTTCAATCAGATTGGTATCTTTGACGAAGGTTTCACTGTTGGTGTCGTGATTTGCTTTACAGGCTGCGCGATTCTGCCCCCAGGTACCGGTTACGAGTTGAATATTGCGACCTATGATGGAATTGCCGAGGGAACGACCTCCGTCGATTATTGCGACACGCTTGGTGCTCCTCCGGTGGTCACAGTCGTCGTGGTCGACGGTGCTTCCGTCGTCCCGACCCAGAACTCCGGATCGGTCGACGTGGTGGGGGTCCCTGATCCCGAGTTCACATACAACGCTGGCGAAAGCTCGGCCAACTACAATCCAGCCGATGGCAATGCCAGTGCTTCCGTTGCCATCAGCATCTCCGAGACCGACAACAGCGGACTCGGTGCACCTTTTCCGAACGAGACCCAGGGCTTTTCGATGGGTCTATCGAACGGTTCGGAGGTGACTCCTACAGCGGTCAACCTGGCGCTGCCGTTTTCTGCTGATTTCGCCGAGAGTAACTTGTTGAGTAACGGTTGGACGATAGGAGTGGTCTACAGTTTTACCGGTGGTAACACGTTACCGTTCCCGGAGGAGACCACCGTTATCAACGCTGACTACGAAACCGGTGGCAGCATGGCCGGCGACGAAGACGGAGCGACCGTGGCTTTGACCTGGGATGATGGACTGGGAAGTCCCCCGGTGGCCAACGTGGTCGTGGTCGGGGGAGCATCCGTGGATGCAAGCACCGACGATGGCTCCATCACCTTGAATGCAGTGGTCACCATCGATTACATCCGCGGCGATGCCAATAGCGATGAGCGTGTGAATATTGCCGATGGCATCTGGATCATCTATGAACTGTTCCTGAGTGGTCCGGTGAGCACCTGTCCGATCGCTCGAGATGCCAACGGCGACTCGATGGTCGATACTGCGGATGCGGTCTACATTTTCAATTACCGGCTCCTCAACGGTCCGCTACCCGCGGCTCCGTTTCCCGATTGTGGTCAAAGCGATGGCCAGACTCCTGAGGATTGTTCCGATTCCGGTTGTAGCGATGGTGGTGGGGCTGCACCGGTGACCTTTATCGATGACATCCAGCCGCTCTTCTCGAGTGCCTGTACTCCCTGCCATTCACCGGACGGTTTCAATGGCAATGGTCCGTCGATGGGGCTGATTCTCACAGAAGATGCATACGGCAATATCGTCGATGTGCCCTCGATCGAATGCAACGTTCTCAACCGGATTCATCCTGGAGATGCCGCGATGAGCTGGCTGTACCGCAAGGTGGCCGGAACCCATGTGGATCAGGATGTGCTCGATCTGGGTTGTTGCGCAGATGACGATGGAGATGGCGAGCCTGATGGTTGTGGGTCTCAGATGCCCGCCTTTGGCAACTGCTGCCTGGATCAAGCTGACATAGATATGATCGCTGCCTGGATTGACGGAGGAGCAAACTAGGCTTTTCCGGGGCGGGGTTATCCTCTCTTCGGAATCGAATCCGATCTAGCCGGTGTGGCGATACTCTCGCCGCGCCGGCTTTTTTCAAATTCAAGGATCCCGGGTGCCCTTGCAGTTCCCTGAGGGCGATGGACTCATCCCCTTGCTGCCTGGAGTGCTGCCGTTTGTTTTTCTACCTTTGGCAGTTCGATATATCGCGACTCCTCCGATCGCGACGAGCCGGGGACCCTCGACTAGACAACGCGGACGGTCGTTGTCGCCGGAGTACTTGTAGAAGCAGTTCATCCACGCTTCATGTCACCTTTCACATCTCTTTTTGTGAACTCGTGACTTTCCTCCCAGACCTAGCAATTGCGTGTTTTGTATTTTCTATTCATTTCTAGTACCAGATGCTTTTTGCAGTGGTTATTGGTCTGTTCAGCGCTATTCTCCCACTGATTGATTATGTGACTTTTCGAACAGATGGTTCGTTAGGCTAATTTCATTCTATGTATTCATTCGGTCCCGCAATCGCTCGCTGGGAGCACTATTTAAGGGACTGAATCTGGTGCTTATCGCGTGACGATTTGCACCTGGGAAGAGGGCGGTGTTATGCGTCTCGGTATTCTTATCTTCTCGTTGTTGTTCTGTCTGTTTGGATTTTCCCTGGAGGTTACGGCGCAGCAATCCTTGGCCGTCAGTGACGTTTCGATCCAGGGACTCAATCCAGGCACCCTGGCGATCACCATGGACGCTGACCAGGAGGTGGAAGGATATGTCCTGGCGATCACCTTCGATGGTTTGCTGGTATCTGCCAGTGATTTCACTCCCGTGGGAGTCTCGGCACAGGCAGAGCTCGTTGTCCCCGAGGTTTTCCCGTCTGGTGTGACCCTAGGCGTCGTGATGGATGCGGAGCCTCCTTTCGAGGGGAATACGATTCCTGCGGGAATCGATACGATCATCGCCAATTTGACGGTCACCCCCAGTACGGTGGTAACGAGCGAGACGGTCGTGGCCATCGAGTTCAGCGACGGAGTTCTCAATTCCCCGGTTCTCAACAACATCCTCGTGCAGGGCGGGCTTTCGATAGGTTCGGGCCAGGGACTGGATCTCGACGATGGCACGCTGACTCTTCAAGAGGGTCCACCTGCGACCTTGATCGTCGAGGATGGATCCGCTCCTGCTGATGGGACGGGGTCTACCGGCGCGGCGAGAATCCTGGTCGATAACAATTACGGTCCCATTCAGGGATTCGTCACGATCGTGGCCCATGATGTGGCTACGGTAACCCTGGAGGCAATCACCAGCGGTGCCGATACCGATGCGGCCAACGCCGAGTTCACGGTTGCAAATTTGTACGAAAATGGGGGCACATTCGGAGTGGTTCTGGATTTTCAGCCACCCTTTGATGGCCAGACGATTCCAGAAGGAGTCGGGGTTCACCTCGCCTCCTACCACTACTCCTGTAACAACGAGAACTTGTACGAAGACGATGGCAGCACACCTCCACCAGCGGCAGAGACCAGTCCGCTGACTCTCGTCGATGGACTGCTCGGTGATCCTGTGCTCAACAATCTGCTGGTGATTGCGGGCCTTTCTGTGGCTCCCGACCTGCTGAATGGCACTTTTACCTGCGAACCGGTGGCGGTCCCCGCCGAGGACACCATTTTGTGGATGGAGACCTATTTCGATGAGGGTGCCGGAAACTATGCCTACGTCGGTCAAACCGGAGACCTGTGCTTCTTCTACAAGGACGACGACGATTACATCCAGGGCTTCACATTCACCGTCTGCTACGACTGCGATCTGACGATTCATGAGGATTCCTGGGAGTTCAATGGATCGATTCTCGACCAGGTCGGGATCGAAT
>JBBWWE010000430.1:0-11463 GCA_050256595.1 Planctomycetota bacterium | reverse complement strand
GCTCTTCTACGTGATGGAATACGTCGGCCCCATCTCGCTCGAAGATGTGCTGCAAGCCCATCCGGGGGGCTTACCTTCTTCACGGTGGAAGTGGTTGATCGAACGCGCCGCGGAGATCCTCGATGCTCTCTCTCACCTTCATGAACTTCGCCTGGTGCACCGGGATGTGAAACCGGGCAACATTCTGCTGCGGTTTGGCAACGAAAAAGCCACGAAAGCCACCGACTGGCCACGACTCGAAAAGTGCACTGCACTGCTGGCGGATCTGGGCCTGGTCGCACGCGCAGATGTTCGTTCCGCATTGACCCAGAGCGCCCTGGGAACACCGCAGTACATGGCTCCAGAGCAGATCGAGAGCCCCACTGCTGTCGATGAACGCAGCGATCTGTGGTCGGTGGGTGTACTTCTCTATCGTGGCCTCGCCGGGAGACTCCCCTACTCACGACTGAGTGACGCCTTGTCACGAAAAGATCCGGAGCCGTTATCGAACGTGCCGGATCCGATCCGCGAGGCGATCGCTTCCTTGATGCAATTCGAACCTCATCGACGTCCTCCCGATGCGAGCCATGCGGCTTCGTTACTGAGGGGGGCCATCGAGACGAGCGATGGGGAAGTTCCGGCCATCGCCACTTCGCGCCGGGCCATGCCTGCCTTCACCGGTAGAGACGAGCCGCGCAAGTCGATGCTCGCTGCGGCACGTCAGTGCACTCGTGGTGAAGGACGCTGGCTACATCTCGAGGGAGAACGAGGCCACGGTAAAACGTGGCTGGTGAGCCGCAGTGATTTCCGCTCACGGGCACTGGTCGAGGAACAGTTGCAACACTTCAGTGGCACCTTTGATGGTCGAGAGCCCCACTCCGCTTTCCGCATACTTCTGCAGCAGGTACTCGGACACATCGAACGCAAGGGTGGAAGTGACAGAGCAATCGAGGCACTCGGGCGCTGGGGTGGACACCTCGCAACTGCGTTTCCGAGACTGTGCGGCCAGGGATGGATCGAGGGTTGCCCCACTCCCGTTGATTCTCCTCCTCCAGAAATCATCCAGGAACGTGTTCTCGAATCGGTGGTACGCACACTCACCACCGACGCGGAAGTCGAACCCAGAACTCTGGTCCTCGAAGATCTCCACTACTGCGATGAGTTCGACATCGAACTCCTCAGACGTCTCATTCTCTCCTCGCTGGAACTGCCGGTCCTGGTCCTTACCACTGGCCGTCCCATCGCATCGGTTCGACTGCAGAACCTGGCGCGTCTACGCCAAGAGATCGAGGTGGAAGATCGCTTCCAGTTGATTCCGGTCGGTCCTTTTGAACAGGGCGAGAGTTCTGCCTTGCTCCAATCGATGCTGGTTCCGGATGCACCACTTGCGAGTACGCTAGCCACTGCCCTTCACCAGCGTAGCAATGGCATTCCACTGCTGCTGGTGCAGTTACTGGGATCACTGTGGAGTCGCAATGCCATCCGCATGGAAGAGGGAGAGTGGATCGCTGATTCGGAAGGGCTGGCGGATCTTCCGGTTCCGGAAGCAGCACGGAGCCACTTCTTGCAATTACTCGAGGAACTCACCGCCCAGCAACGAAGGGTGCTCGATGTCGCATCGGTGATGACAGGTCTCATCGATTTCGAGGTGCTACTGGAAGCCAGCGGTGTCGATGAGTTTGAACTGGATTCACACGCACGGGTCCTGGTGCGTAATGGAATCCTTCAGGAAGAACAGGGTGGCTACCGCTGGGGACATAGCTGGGAACAGGAGATCGTCTGTAACGAACTGACCCAGCCGATGCGCCGCAGACTCAATCTACGCCTCGGGAAAATTCTCGAACAGCGATTCAGTGCCGAGGAGGCACCCGTACAAGCGATCGCCGAGCACTACTCGCTCGGAGGAGATCAGGAGAAAGGCAGATCCTGGCTACTCAAAGCGGTAGATCGTGCCGAAGCTGCCTGGGCTCATGACCGTGCCCTCGAGTTATGTGAGCGAGCTCTCACCATCGCACAGGACGACGCCGACCGCAGAGAACTGCTCGGCCGCATCGGTGATCTTCGTCTGTGTACCGGAGATCCGGAGGGCGGGCGACAGGCCTTCACCCAGGCGATGGGATTGTGGACGGCCATCGAGGGCCGGCTGCTCGCCGACCCCGGCGAACAATCCGATGAAGAACTGGGAAGATACACCTCCCTGGTACAGCGCATCGGCGAGGCACAGATGCACGCAGGTGAATACGCAGATGCCCTCGCCAATTTCCAGAAGGCCTATGCCCTGGCGGATGCATCACGGATGCCCGAATTGATGGCTCTGTCTCTGTGCCGACAGGGTGCGGTACATGCCTTTGCCGACAATCTTCCTTCCGCAAAGCAAGCCTACGAATCCGCAGTAGCCCTCTGTTCCACGACAGACGAACTCGATCATCCACACGTTGTCGCTCTCGTCGGTCTCTCTTCCATCGATCGCAGGATGGGATTACTCGAAAGTGCTCTGTCGCGCTGTGACGAGGCGCTTCCACGGGCAGAAAAGGTCGATAACCCGATGCAACTGGCAGGACTCTGGGGTCAACGCGGAACGTTGTTCCAGAACCTGGGAAAAACCGACCAGGCCATCAGTGCCTACGAAAAGTCGCGCTCTCTGCGTGAAGATTGTGGAGATCGTCGAGGCCTCGCCATCACGATGATGAATCTGGGCCGGATCCTGGTGAATGTGGGAGATGTCCAGCGTGGACAGGAAGAACTGGAGCGAGCTCTTGAACTGTTCCGTGAAACAGGGGACCTGCAGGGACGAGTTCTGACGCTCGGAAACCTGGGCAGTCTGCGTTTTCACCGGGGAGATCATTCGTCGGCACGTGAGATTCTCATCGAGTACCTTGAACTTTCACGCGGTCACTCACTGAAACGCCCTGAAGCCGATGCCCTGATCAGTCTCGGCATGCTCGAACTGGAAAGACACCAGATCGACAAGGCGAGCGAGTATCTTGAGCAAGGGCTGGAAGGATTCCGCCAGGTGGGAGATCTGCAAGGCACCCTGCACGCCCAGGTTCAAGAAGCGCGGGCCGCAGGTCGTCGAGACCAGCCCGATGTCGCCCTCGAACTGGCCACAGAAGCGGGAGAAAAAGCACGAGAAGCGAAAGGGATTCCGATCCTGGTCGAATCCCTGCGAATACAGTCGGAAGCCCTGAGAAACCTGGGGCTACTCGACCAAGCGCTGGAGCGGATCGATGAAGCTCTGGAGTCGTGCCAGGACCAACGACTACCTTATGTCGAAGGATGCTGCTGGCGAACCCTCGGCAAGGTTCAACGAGATCGTGGATTCGAGTGGGCAGACCGTGCCGGGATCGCCTTCGAGAAGGCAGAACTGATATTCGAGTCCAATGGTGCCCGTCATGCCCTCGCGGTAACGCGCCGGGAATTTGCCTCTTTCCTTCTCATGGTTGAAGAACCGGAACTGGCGATGGAACAGCTACAGAGTGCCCTGTCCATCTTCGATGAACTGGATTGTCCGGAAGAGAAGCAACTGACGGAAGAAATCCGACAGAAAATCGAGAACTAGGAGATAACGATGGAGAAACTCGACTACCGGGTGCGTGCGGTTCTTGCTCGCATACGAAGCACCCTGGATCGTTTCAGTCTGCGACTCGAGGTGGACTGGAACTACGATGTTCAGGAGGTCCTGGAAGAGATTCTCGCTCTCGCCGTCGGAGAACTGGAATTCGGTGACGGAACTCCAGTTGATCGAGCACTGCTGATCACCCAGGACCTTCAGGGTGGCCGACTCGAAATCGGCGCAGGCTGGAGTGCGCAAGATGACGACCTCACCTTCAGTCGCACCATCGTCGAGGAAACGATCCGCGGAGGCATCTCCGTGCTGTGCCCGGATGCAATGGAAGACGACAGGTTTCGATCCTCGGAGAGTTTGCGCGGATTCGATGTCCTGACACTGCTTTCGGTACCGCTGAAAGCCGGAGATGACGTGATCGGAGCGCTCTACATCGAGCGCAGAGACGCCCGCCATCTGTTCGAAGAACGTGATCGTGTTTTCGCCGAAGCTCTTGCCGAAACCATCTCTCCATTGATACGCACCGCAGTGATCCACCAGGAACACGTCCGGGAACTTCGTGACCTACGAGCAAAAAATGAAACCTCGTCGCGGATGGGACGGATCATCGGACAATCCAGTTCTCTCATCAGGACTCTCGATCTGGCCAGAACCGCAGCGGGACTAGATCGAACCGTGCTGATCACCGGCGAATCCGGTGTCGGCAAGGAACTACTCGCCAGAGCGATTCATGAGAAATCGCACCGATGCCACAAGCCTTTCGTCGTGGTCGATTGTTCCGGTCTCTCCGAAACCTTGCTCGAGAGTGAACTGTTCGGACACATGAAAGGGTCCTTTACCGGCGCCAGCGATGACAAGATCGGAGCCTTCGAGTCCGCCGATGGAGGCACTGTATTTCTGGATGAAATCAGCGACGCAACCCTGCCGATGCAACAACTGTTGCGTCGAGTACTGCAGGAGGGAGAGATTCGCCGGGTCGGTGATCGCCAGTGGCGCAAGGTCGATGTCAGGGTTCTCTGTGCCACGAATCGAGATCTGACCATCGAGATGGATGAGGGCAGATTCCTCAGCGATCTCTACCATCGAATGCATGAATTTCCGCTCAGACTGCCGACCTTGCGAGAACGGCGCGAAGACATTCCACTGCTCGCAGAGCATTTTGTGGCCCTCTTTGGTGAGACCAAGAATCCTCCGATCCGATCGATCACACCCGATGCGCTGTCCATCCTTGCAGGGAGAGAATGGCGCGCCAACAACGTCCGCGAACTGCGCAATGTGATTCGACTGTGCGTCGATCTGGCTCCGGGCCAGGTGGTCGATACCGAGGTGCTATCGCGGGTCTACGACGTAAGAGGCGAATCCGAGGCTGAGAACTTCAGAATCCCGGAAGTGACTTTCGCCAGCGGTTCTCTGGTCAAGATGGACCGGGCCGGAATCGCCGACATGATTCGCTCCACTCCGGATGAAGCAACCAAGGAGAGACGCCCCTGGGCGGTCCTGCAAAAAGAGTTTGGTGGCACCCTGATCACAGAGACGCTTCGTCAAACACGGTGGAAGTTGCGGCCGGCTGCACGAATCCTGGGAATCTCACCGGTGAAACTGCGTCAGGATTTCCGCGCCTGGATCGAGCACCTGCTCGAGGAAAACCAGGGTCAAAAATCGGAAGTGGCCACCCGCCTCGATATGCCGGAAGAGATCCTGACCAGAAAACTGGACGATCTCGGCCTCGAAGACAAAGCCCCCAAGTAGAGGAGTTTGCATTGAAAGTCGGTATCATACGCGCCGAATTGCAGGTACCTGGTTCTCGTTCTCTCAAGGAGAAACGACACGCAATACGTAGTTTGAAGGACCAGCTCCATTCACGCTTTCGCGTTTCGGTGGCAGAGGTCGATCACCAGGACATGCTACAAAGAGCAGCCATCGGTGTTGCCTTCGTCGCCTCCGACGGGAAAAACGCGGAATCCAGGATGACGAATCTTGTCAATTTCGTCGAGAACTTCACAGGAGCGATGGTGCTAGCCATCGACAAGGAAATACTGCACGAGCAGTAAGATGACCGGGATTCGGTTTCCCGATGGGGTGAATTCCCTCAGGAGGTCATGTTGAAAATAGATGCACTTGGACATTCTGCCTTCATCGCTCGTCTGTCACGCGAGGATGGATCCCCATTCCAGTTGCTGGCAGACCCGTGGCTCGATGACCACGTGATCGGAGATGTCGGAGGACGGTTTCCCCGGGTTCGACCCGATTGGTCAGAACTTGGCCCCATCGACTGTGTCTGGATCTCTCACTCTCATACGGATCATCTATGCCCCTATTCGCTGCTGGCTCTTCATCGTGAGTTGCAGGGCAATCCTCGATTACTGATTCCCGTGAGTCTTTCTTACCTCGAGGACATCTTCGAAGAGTTTCTTCCTGACTGGCCGATCACCATCCTCGAACAGGAGCAGCCGATGGATCTCGGCGGCATCCGCGCCCATGCCTTCTTCAACGTTCGTCCTGAAGTTACCAATGAGGATGACTGCATGGTGCTATTGCTGGAGAATGGAAAAGAAGCACTTCTCTCCGAAGCCGATGCAGTGCTCCCGATGGAAGATCCTGGCACTCGCGAGATGGTCGGGGACTTGCTCCTGAAAACTGGACCGGAGCAGAGAGTCTTCCTGACCACTCGCAACGAACTGGAAGCCACGATGGCGAGCGTCGATGCTCCGGATCTGGATGCGCGTCGCGTCGCAGTTGCGCACCACCGCACCGAGACCACCCTTCTCGCCGAATCAGAGATCATTCCCAACGGTGCGGAGGTGTGCCCGTGGAGTCATGAGGGCACCGTCCGTGTGATCATCGGTCAGGGGATCTCGATCCCCCACGAAGTGGTTGGACAGTGGAATCACTGTCTGTTCCCCGTTCGCATCTCGGACCGTGCCCGCATCGAGCAGGAAGCGGCAATGAGAGAAAACCTGCCACTGAAAGTACTGGCGCTTCACGGTGGCGAGAGCGTCGTCATCGAAGAGGGGGAAGTTCGCTCGACAGGTTCGGTGGTGGGACTTGAAGTTCTGGATCTCGAGCAAAACCGTAGTTACGACGAGAACTGCCAGGAGATCGCCGATTTCCCGGTGGCTCCCCTCAGAGAAGACGAACGCGACACGGCCTCCCAGCATGTCGAAATCAGCCGGATGCTCCAGGAACGATACCTCCCTTATCTGATCGGCCAGCGACAACCGGCGATCGAGCACCGGATTACCGATTGCGGGGGTGAATACAGGATCCGGGTGCGATACGGCTCGAGCACGTCGTGGCTTCCACGTGACTACACCATCGATCACACATCACTTCGCTTCGAGGAGGCTCCGGTAGACGGAGATGCCCACGAGGAATACTGGGGTAATGATCTGGAAGATTATTTCCGCGGTATTGCAGATGACTTCTCCACATTTTGCCGCAGTTTTCCGGGGGGTATCTCACACGAGTTCTGGGATTGTCTCGGAATGCCTTTCCTCAATAACGACCTGGTGGAACGCAAGATCCGATTTCACTTCGAACGGGCCCAACGTGGTGAGAGCGCCGGTTCCTTCGTGATCCCCCTGTGGGATTTCGCTCGATAGAGTCGCTTCATGCCTCCAGCAGATGCCGCGCGATGATGAGCCGCTGAATCTGGTTGGTACCCTCGTAGATCTGCATCACCTTGGCATCCCGCATCAGTTTCTCGACCGGATACTCCTTCGAGTAGCCGTAGCCACCAAAAACCTGCACCGCATCGGTGGCCGCCTTCATCGCCATATCCCCGGCAAAGCACTTCGCCATCGAACATTCCTTGGTATTGCGCTGCCCCTGATCGATCATCCATGCCGATTGCCAGGTGAGCAGGCGTGCCGCTTCCACATCCTTGGCCATGTCCGCCAGGATGAACTGGATCGCCTGCTGGCGCGCGATCGGTTTGCCGAAAGCATGGCGCTGGAGAGAGTACCTGGTCGCCTCTTCCAGAGATCTGCGACCGACCCCCAGTGCTGCAGCTGCGACACCGGGACGGGTTCGGTCGAAGGTACGCATCGCGATGCGAAAACCCTGCCCCTCGTCACCGATTCGGTGATCGACGGGGATCTCTACATCCTGGAAGTTGATGAACACCGTGTCGGAGGCACGTTGCCCCATCATGTCTTCCTTCTTGCCGACCTCGATGCCAGGGGCATCGGCAGGCACGACAAAGCAGGTGATCCCTTCATATCCGCTTCCTGGATCGGTCGAGGCAAACAGCGTGAAATATCTGGCATGAGCACCCCCCGAAACCCATGCCTTGTTGCCATTGATCAGATAACTATCCCCCTTGCGATCCGCAGTTGTCCGTAGCGAGGCCGCATCGCTGCCTGAGTCCGGTTCCGAGAGGCAATAGGAAGCGGTGCAATGCTCCGCAGTCAGCATACCGAGCCACTTCTTCTTCTGATCCTCGGTTCCACCGATCATGATCGGGACCGACGACAGGTTGTTGACCGTCATGCTGATGGCCATTCCGGAACAACCGAAGGCGAGTTCTTCAGTGATCAGGGCCTCTTCGAAGTGCCCGAGTCCTGCTCCGCCGTACTGGTCATCGATGGTCACGTTCAATAACCCCAGTTCGAACGCCTGAGCCGCTACGGCGGTTGGATACTCACCGGTGCGGTCATGATGCTCGGCCACGGGAATGACTTCATTGGCAACAAATTCCCGGGTCATGTCGACAAGCATTCGCTGTTCGTCAGAGAGCGCGAAGGATACCATCTGGTGCCTTTCCAGGTTCCGGCAGATCACCCCCATTGCGTGATCATATCTGGGGAGGATTGGAGCCGGCTGCTGCGGTACTCTGTCCGCTGGGGGTGGTAGGCGCAAGAGACGCCCATTCGATGGGTAGTAAATCGAGATATGGTGATCTCCCGTGGGGACACCCTGAGCGAAAAGGAAGTTCGTTGGCGAAAGTACTGGTGGCAATGAGTGGTGGGGTCGACTCGAGCGCAGCGGCCCACCTGTTGAAAGAAGAAGGACACGAAGTCATCGGTGCCTTTCTTCGGCTTGGCGATGGCGGTCAGGCTGCGGAGAAAAGTCGTGCCTGTTGCACCGTCGAAGATGCCATCGATGCCCGGAGGGTTGCGGATAAACTCGACATCCCCTTCTACTCGTTCAACTACGCGCAACAGTTCCGGAAGATCATCGACTACTTCGTCGATGAATACCGCGATGGACGTACACCCAATCCATGTGCTCGTTGCAACCAGTGGATCAAGTTTGATGTCTTTCACGATCTCGCTCATGACCTAGGTGCCGATTTCGTCGCTACCGGTCATTATGCACGGGTACTCGATGCTGACGATGGACCTCGCCTCGCTCGTGGACTCGATGTCGAGAAGGACCAGTCTTACTTCCTCGCCACGGTCCCCTACGAGGTGTTGAAGGAGTGCCTGTTTCCCGTCGGCGGTCTGCGCAAACCTGAAGTGCGAGACATCGCAGGTCTTGCACAACTACCGGTGGTCCACAAAGCTGAAAGCCAGGAGATCTGCTTTGTCCCCGCCAACGATTACCGACGAGTGATCCGTAAGGAAGCTCCAGAAAGCCTCCAGGAAGGTGATATTGTCGATGAATCCGGGGGCAAACTCGGCACCCATGAAGGTTACGCGGCATTCACCGTCGGGCAGCGGCGCGGCCTTGGCATCTCCAGTGCTGAACCACGCTACGTGGTGCGCACCGAGCGAGAAACCAATCGAGTGGTCCTCGGTCCTCGCAAATCATTGCTCGAAGATCGGTTCTTCATATCCGAGATGAACTGGCTACAACCGCGAGTACCGGAAATTCCGCTGCGCTGTACCGTGCAGATTCGCCACGGCGGTACCCCGCAACCCTGCAGCGTGCAACTGGGCATGTTCGAAGATCAAGAGATGATCGAGGTTCATCTGGATGAGCCCATCTTCGCCATTGCAGCGGGACAAGTAGCAGCACTTTATGATGAAGACGTTGTGCTCGGGGGTGGTTGGATCGAAAAGGTCTGAAGAAAAAGAGTGTCGGGACCCAGAAGGGTCCCGCCACTCTATAATTTTCATCAGTCAGAGGCGATCACCTCTACCGTTCCTGAGATTTGCACCGGTGCAATCGACTGGGAGTTGACCACCACAACGGTTCCGATCGTGGGAGTCCCGAGCGTGTTACAGAAATCGAGGGAGGTGGATCCCACTACATCCGCCTGGTAGGTCGCCACGTTCAACTCGTAATCAAATCCCGGCATTAGCGAGAAGGAAGAAGTAAAACTGATCACGACCCCGGTCGTGAATCCGTCTGCATGAATCTGCACGATATTGAAATCCGGAGGCGAACCATTGTTCAACACGCCTAAACTGGACCCATCCAGGACTTCAGTACAAGTGAGAGCAGACGAGTCGTGACAGACTCCGAAACTCCAGGCCTGAATTTCACTTCCGTTGTTGTCGAGCAGTATCGAGAAGGAACCCAAATCACCTTCCATGACCATCCCGCTAGTGAGTTCAAGCACGTAATCAGGCGGTACTTCGACATGGATACAAGCAGGACAACTCATCGAGCCACTCCCGCCAGGGCCCGAAACGATCAACGTCACGGTGTAGTCGCCCTCCAGGGTGTAAACGTGAGTTGGACTCTGGACAATGGAAGTTCCGCCATCACCGAAATCCCACAACCAATCCGTGATAGGACCTATCGAGGTATCGATGAAGTTCACCGACAAATTGTAGGTACCGGTCAATGGTGTTGCTGTGAAATCTGCCACCGGAGGTGGATCATTCACGGTGATGTTGAAGGAATCAGTAGCCATGTTCCCGGCATCATCTGTGGCTGTGAATGTCACCAGCGTGGTACCGACCGGGAAAATATCTCCCGAGAGATAATCACTCACCAGAGAAGCCACCTGGCAGTTATCGTCGACCAGTGGATCACTCCAGGTTGCAACTGCAGTGTCCTGCCCCGAATCGGCGGTGACGGTGAGATCATCTGGCATATCAGAGATCATCGGAGATTCGGTATCACTGACCGTGATCATGAAGGAACTCATCGATTCGTTACCGCTACTATCTGTCGCGGTATAGGTCACCGTGGTCATGCCAACCAGGAAGGTATCTCCCGGAAGATGATCGGCCGTCAGAGTAGCCCCACCACAATTATCACTTGCAAGAGGATCTCCCCAGGTCGCCATGGCGTCACAGGATCCCGTATCATTCTCCAGCATCAGGTCAACTGGCATCCCGGATATGGAAGGGGCTTCCTCATCGAGAACAGTAACCATGAAGGAAGCGGACGAACTGTTTCCGTTGTCGTCCATGGCCGTGTAGGTGACCGTCGTCATTCCGAGTGGGAAACTATCGCCCGAACCGAAATCGCTGCCGAAAGCCACTCCAGAGCAGTTATCGCTGGCGAGCGGTTCACTCCAGCTTCCCATGGCACTGCACGTTCCCTGAGCCGTTGTCAACTCCAGCGCATCGGGCATCCCTGAGATCACTGGAGGCTCAACGTCGAGGACAGTGATATTGAAGGAACTTGTGGAGATATTCCCACTGGCATCCATGGCAGTGTAGGTGACGGTCGTATCTCCGAGCGGGAATTCACTTCCGCTGGCGTGGTCACCCCCGAGCGACATCACAACGCAATTGTCGGCAGCAGTTGGTTCTACCCATCCTACAACCGCACTGCACGCCCCGAGATCATTGTCAAAAACGAGCCCAGCTGGCAGCCCTGAAATCACTGGAGCCTCGGTATCGTTGATCGTGACCGTGAAGGAAGCCATTGAACTGTTCCCGTTACTATCAGTTGCCGTATAGGTCACTGTGCTGATCCCCAGGTCAAATCCATCACCGGAAGCATGATCACTGCTGAGAGTTGCACCCCCACAGTTATCATTCGCCATCGGCTCGCTCCAACTGGCGATCGCACTG
>JBBWWE010000429.1:0-6500 GCA_050256595.1 Planctomycetota bacterium | reverse complement strand
ACGCACGAAGCCATTCAAATCCTGCGCGGCCGTGGGTACGGCGACACACAGGACCATCCACAACGTGACAATCGTGACTGACCTGCCAGCTTTTGGCATCAACGTGGAGCCCTTTCGAGGGAAAAGAACTAGACACACCTGACTATTGTACTACTCGATAAGTCGAGGGCTGAGGAGATATCTCGCTTCTCTCCAAGGCCGATAAGGGAACTAGAATCGAAGAGATATAATACTTTGGTTTACTCAACTCGTTTTATTTAAACGGGTTATGTATATATCGGGAGAAATTTCCGGAGGAAAGACAGGTTGCCGAAGCAATACAAACCTGTAGTATCGTATTCGTGTCGTAAATACGTTCGTTAGTAGCCCAACCATCCCTGTCTTTCGTGACGTAGGGTTCTGATCTTGACGAGCGTACAGCGATTCACCGAGGAAATTTACCGGCCAATTGGCCTCTTTTGACCTCTCACGAGGTTTACAGCGCAGGAATCGACTCAGCAGTCGATACCAACAGCAATGCCCGAAGCAACATTCGGGCGGGAGGAGGTGTCCCGTGTTTCATCGTCTCTGGACGAAGCCGGGTCACGATTCTTTCGTGGTTTCTATAGTTGAGGCGGCGTTCATTACCGCCTGTTTCATCTTTCTACTTACTCTGCCAGCCAATGGCCTGGCTCAGTCAGCTCCTCCGACTCCTCCGATCGGTCTGACCTGTACAACGGAGGGCACATTCGTCTCCGAGGTGGTGCTGAACTGGACCAACGCTGAGTCCTACGATCAGATCACCATTCGTCGTGACGGAATACTCATCGAGTTCATCGCTGGAACCGCCACCGGTTACATCGATTTCGATGTCCCGGCGTCTTTCCACACCTATTCGGTTCACGGAATGCGAACCGGTGCCGATGGACAAGCCGAGGGTCAGGGTGTGAGTTGTACGGTTCAACTGTTCCCGCCTCCGCTGGAGCCACCACTGGAAGTGCCTGCCGCGCTCAATTTCCTGCCGGTTCCGATGCCAGAAAATCTGTTCGACTTCATTGCCGATACAGAAGCAGCCATCGCTCTGGGCAAGGCACTCTTCTGGGATATGCAAGCCGGTTCGGATGGAATGATTGCCTGTGCGACCTGCCACTACCACGCAGGAGCGGACAATCGTAGAACTCACCAACTTTATAACGGAGCCAATGAGATCTTCGACCTGGCCGAGGCCAACTCGACGGTGACCGCTGAGGATTTCCCTCTGCACAAGCTGCTCGATCCAGAAGACAATGCTTCCACCGTGCTCCGCAGTGTCGATGACACCATGGGTTCGAGCGGGATCCTATTCACTGATTTCCTGTCCCTCATCGAGGGAAGTGATCAGGAAAATCTGTCGATCCTCAATAATCCGGATGCCATCAAAGTCAATTCAGATGGTTTCGTTGCCCAGTTGCGTAACATGACGACCCGAAATACCCCGACGGTGATCAACTCGATTCACTTCCTGGAGAGTTTCTGGGACGGTCGTGCCTCCTTCTGGTTCAACGGAAGAGATAACTGGGGCGCGAGAAACCCCAATGCTTTCATGCTCAAGGTACTGCCTGACGGATCCGTCGTCCCCGAGTCGATCCTGCTCGATCGAGCTTCGCTGGCCTCTCAGGCGGTGGCCCCGATCGTCAGTGGAGAGGAGATGTCCGGTCATGGCCGGGATCTTCCCCGCGTCGGAAAGAAGTTGCTGGCGTTGCAGCCCCTCGGAAAGCAAACCGTGCACCCTGAAGACAGTGTGCTGGGGATCTACCGTGACGACACCGACGGCAAGGGACTGAACACGACCTACTCCGAACTGATCGAGCAGGCTTTCGTCGTCGACTGGTGGAATAGTGACCAGTTGTTCAACGATCAGTTCGCTCCCTTGACTGACCCCGTCACTGGTGACCCGATTACCGTGCCCACCGGGGCTGACAACGAGTTCACCATGAAACAGGCGAATTTCTCGCTCTTCTGGGGCCTCTCCATCATGCTCTATGAAGCGAGTCTGCTCTCTGACGATTCACCCTTCGATCGCTGGCGTCGCGCCTTCCGTGACCCGGCCGATCCGACCGGTGATATCAATGCGCTCACCGATCAACAGTTTGAGGGCATGGGTGTGTTCACCTCGTCCACTTGCCTCTTCTGTCACCCCACGTCGCTTTTCTCGAGTGCCAATACCTCGAAGATCAACATCGTACTGGAGCCAGAGGCTTCTGATCTGGAAGCATTGCTCGAGAGAATGCCGATGAAGGACATGATGTTGTCGGTTTACGATGGTGGTTACTACAATCTCGGTGTGACTCCAGTTGCCGATGACATCGGTAGAGGAGCCTTCGATCCCTTCGGTCATGGTCTCTCCATCGCAACAGTTCAGCAGGAGATCAATCAACTGGATTCGACCGATCCTAATTTCCATAATTTCCAGCCCTTTGCCGACAATGTTCTGGTCATGGAACCACCCGTGGCACCCTGGGAGGACATTGCGGTGAGTGGTGTGTTCAAGACCCCAACACTGAGAAATGTCGAGTTGACCGGTCCTTACTTCCACAACGGAGGTTCCTCGACCCTCGATCAGGTTGTGAATTTCTATACCCGTGGAGGGAACTTCCCGGGCCTGAACCTCGACACTCTGGCTCCTGAGATGATGCCTCTTGGGTTCCTGTCCGGAAATGAACAGCGTAAAAGCGCCATGGTGGCATTCCTCGAATCGCTCACCGATGACCGGGTGCGCTGGGAGCGCGCTCCCTTCGATCATCCGGAGATCATGGTCCCCGAGGGTGGCGAGACTCTCGCCAATGGTGACGTGATCACAGATATCGATGGCGTTGCCATCGACCGATTCAAGACGCTTCCTGCCGTAGGCGCACAAGGGCGCGCTGTTGAGGTTGATGCTCAAGGTCGTCCGCTCGATCCGCTGACAGCGTTCCTGCAGCCAGGATCGATCCACGATCTGACCTGCGCACTTAGCATTGATGGCGCAGTGGACATGGGATGGACGGCTCCCGAGTACCCCGATGATATCGCAACCCAGATTCGCGTTTACCGAAATGGTCAGGAACTGGGTGTGACGACTGCCCTTGAAACCACCTTTACAGATGTCGGAGCTCCTCCGGGAGAACATGTTTACTCCATCCGTGGAGAAGACGCCCATCTTGGTCTGGTCACTACCTGCGACCTGACGATTCCGCCGCCAACTCCATTTGGACTCGCTGCGATCGTCACTGGAGCTCAGATAACCCTCACCTGGACCAACCCCTGGCCTTACAGTTCGCTCGATGTTTATCGTGATGGTGTTCTGGTCGGGCCAAATGTCCCAGGTGCCAGCGAGTTGTATGTCGATGGAGGCGTTGATTCAGGGCTTCACATCTACCAGCTGGTAGGAAACATCGATTCGAGTACTCCAGGTGTGCCGACCCCCAGTGATCCAGCTTCCATAACCGTGGAACGAGCCCCTCTGTCGCCAGTGATGCTGGGTTGTACTACTCCTGGCGGTACTGACGTTCAGATCGACTGGCAGAACCTCGAGGCCTACGAAACCATCTTCATCACGCGAGAAGGTGCGCTCATCGACTCCATCGATGGTTTGAGTAGCACTTACATCGATACGCAATCACTGCCGGGAATCTCCAGTTATTCGATCCATGCCACTGCAGGTGGCGCCTTCTCCGATTCCGTCAGTTGTAGTGCTCAGAGGCCACCCTTGCCGGTCGGCGATCTGGTCTGTGACAATGTCGGTGGTGAAGGCCAACTCGGTTGGACCAACGCCGAGATGTGGGATGAAGCGCAAATTCTGAGGAATGGGGTGCTCATCGCGATTCTCAACTCCGGTGAGACGACCTTCGTCGACACGCTGCTGGGAACTTCAGGAGCCGGCATCCATGAATACCAGATTCGCCCCTTCGCCGATGGTGTAGCGGGTAGCAGCGTGTCCTGCAGTGTTCTGGTCGATCCAGAACCGGTGGTTCTCTTTGACTGCAGCGCCATCGATCAGGGAGTCCTGCTGACCTGGACAAACATGGGGTCCTACGATTCCATCGAACTTACCCGTGACGCAGTGGCGATCGCATCGCTACCTGGGCAGGCCATTTCCTATCTCGATGATGCTGCCACGAGTGGCATGGTGGATTACACCATCACAGCAACCGTCGATGGTGCTATCTCTGTTCCGAGAGAGTGTAGTGTTGCGATTCCGCCTGCACCCATCAGTGATCTGTCATGTGCCACCCTCGAGGAAGGCGTAGCCCTTGCATGGGTCAATGGTGATAGTTACGACCAGATCGAAGTTCTACGCAATGGTGTCCCGCTGGCTTCCTTGCTCGGTGACGCCACTTCCTACACCGATACCAATGCGGTAGGCGGAGCGGCTCAATACAGTGTGATACCCAGTGCACAGGGCGTTGCTGGTCCCATTTCCGAAATTTGCGAGGGGCTCTTCCCGCCTGACTCGGTGATCAACCTGCAGGTTCAGATCCTCGATCCTTGTAACGGAGATGCTCTGGTGAACTGGTTCAACACAGGCCTGTATGACTGGGTCCGACTCGAGGTGGATGGGATTCCCATCGTCACCTTGCCCGGAATTCAGAACGAGGCAAACATCGTTCTGGCAGTTGGTGGTGTTCGTTCCGTCTCGATCATCTCGATCATCGATGGCATGGAGAGCGATCCCGCTAGCGTGACCGTAGATATGCCGGAGGATTCAGCGACAGCACCGACCGACGTTGCAGCCACCGTGGATGCCGATAGTTGCGAGGCGATGGTCACCTGGATTAGCCACGGTGATTACTCTGCGCTCCAGGTTCTTCTGGATGGTGTTGAAGTCGCGACTGCGACGCCACAAGACACCTTAGCGACGATCTCGCTTCCAGGAGCAGGTAGTTACACGATTCAGGTCAATGCCACGAGTTCCTGTGGGGCAGCCCTAGCGGGTGCAACCACCGAGGCCTCGTGTGCACCGAGATTCCGCCGCGGAGACCAGAATGGTGACGGAGGTCTTGATATCTCTGACGCTCTTTCGCTGTTGGGTTACATCTTCAGCAATGGTCCGAGCAACTGCATGGACGCTGCCGACGCCAACGATGACGGTGGTGTCGATGTTTCGGATGCAGTCAGGGTCTTGTTGTACCTGTTCGGAAACTCTGGCCCACTTCCAGCACCTCACGGTGCCTGTGGAAGTGACCCGACTGCTGATAGTCTCGGTTGTGATTTCGAACTCGGTTGCCCCTAGGGCTTCAGGCTGAGTAGCGTACAAAAAGAGCCGCTCCAGGGTCCCCTGGAGCGGCTCTTTCTCATTGCAGCTAAATCCCCCCTATCGAGGAGTGATCCCCAGGCGTCTGAGGGCCGTGAAGAGCTGCTTACGGTGCTTGCTCGCCTCCTTGCTGAAGGCCTCGAGTCGCAGGAACTCCTTTTCGATCTCCTGGTACAGACGGTAGGAGTCGAGCAGTCTGCTGTCCTCACGGAGGCTTGCGGCTTGGTTCAGCATCCCGCTTGCGGTGGTCGAGAGTTCGACGAGATCCTTTTCGACCAGCTGGACAACGAAACCGCTCATCATTTTCTTGTTCTTGATCATCGAATCGAGTACCCGGATCGCGCGGTCAAATTTGCCCGCATCGATGTGTTTCCGGGCCTGGGAACGCTGGGCAAGATGCTGATCACGGAATTTCAGGCGCAGATCGCTCAGCTTTCGGGTGCTCTGAATCACCTTGAAGAACTTCGAGGGCTCAACGCAAAGTTGCTGCTTGTGAAGGAGTCCTCCCTCAGCATCCAGGAACAGTAGTGCTGGCTTATCATCTCGGAGATCGTAGGGCGCGAGGACTTCGCGATCCTTGATAGTCTCGATCAGCTGTCTGTAACAGGACCAGCCGCTCAGTTCCTTGACCACATCACGAGTTCGGAAAAGAGCACGCTCGAAGTTAGCACAGCAACAATCCTTGGCCATTTTCGAGGAGTAGAGAAAGACCAGTATCGGTTTCATCGATCCACGTTCTCTGTTGAGAGCGTCGACGAATCCCTTCCCTTTCATCCACGGCAGAAGATTGCTTTCACCGGGCACATAAGGAGCGGCTCCCGCATGCCCTCCGCCGCCGCCACTGGTGCCTCCTGAACCCCCGGGAACCCCGGGGATGGTGGGGCCAACTCCTCAGCACTGAGCCTGGAGTGCGGCGCTCGAGAAGAGCAGTGAAGCCAGCAGCACCGCGAACGCTGCAACGTATTTGAAAGCGATGTGGTCGAAACGATCCATATCGATATCTCCTTGCAAGATTCACGACAAAAGCAGCAAGCGCAGACCATGTTATGTGCTGAGGAGATCTTATGCTCAGAATTCCTCTGTTTTGGCACATCGATCCCCAGGTCTTGGCAGCGCCACAAGGATCGCGGTCGACAAAGTAGACCTGGGTTCATGATTTATTCATCAATTCGCAACTGTGCGCACCTACTCTGTTATCTGGTTAGTAAATCGATGGGTGCCTCCTCCGGGAGTCCAATTTCTGGTACCG
>JBBWWE010000428.1:0-1948 GCA_050256595.1 Planctomycetota bacterium | reverse complement strand
CCAGTCAAAACAAACCGGCACCCGGCTCTGGACAGGGTGCCGGTTTGTTCTCTCGAAAGTTATCCGGGAAGATCAGTTCTATCCCTCGTTCTCGCCATCTCCCTGGTTCCCGTTGTTGACGATTCCCTGTCCGACACGAGGGTCGACTTCTTCGCTGTAGATCTGACCGAGCTGAATCATCTGTGCGGGATTAAGGACCTCATCGAGCTGGCCGATCATCGATCCAACTTCTTGTCTGATCTCACCCTGGATCTCGGCGACCATCTGAGCTTCTTCCTCCTCGGGAAAATCGCCATTGAGGAGTTCTTCGGAGAGAATCGTCATCGTTTCATAACCAGTCTCGAGGATCTCCTCGACCTCCCCTTCGGTTTCGGAGTCCAGTTCCATCTTTTCGGTGATTTTTTCGTACAGGTTCGGCAACTTGCTGCGAGCATTGCCGATCCAATTTGTCATGCGGCCACCGACTTCATCTCTCTTGGCGCGACGTTGAGCAGCCTTGGCCAGTTCGACACCGCGCTCCTCCATCACCGCTTCGACGGCTGCGGTGATTCGCTCGGCTTCTATCGCACGTAACTGGATGCGCTTTTTTTCGCTTTCGGGTTCGGTCACTGCGCCAGATTTTCCAGCCGCAGTTTTATCCATCGAATCCAGTTTGGTTTGGAGCCCCATCACTTCCTGGCGCAACGCGGAGATGCTTTCCTCCAGGCCACTGGGGTCAAAAGAAGCCTGAGTCTGGACAGGTACCGGTTCTGGTTGTTGTTGCGCGAAGTAAAACGCTGACCCGGCCAGTAGAACGGACACAAAAGAGAGAGCCGGGAACAAAGGGGAACTGGAGACGGACATGAGGCACTCCTTTTAATCGCAACCAAACGCTACAGTTCTTTCAAAACCCCAGAAATCAGCAGGAGTTGCAGTATCCATCTGTTTTGGAAACCTGCACATCCAAATTTTCGGGAAGATCAGTTCTATCCCTCGTCCTCGCTATCTCCCTGGTTCCCGTTGTTGGTGATCGCACCGCCTACCTTGGGGTCGACCTCTGCGCTATAAATCTGACCGAGGTGGATCATCTGCTGGGGATCAAGCACCTCGTCGAGTTGTCCGATGATATTTCCGAACTCATCTTTGGCCTCTATCTGGAGGGCGAGGATCTCGTCATCATCGAGATCACCTTCCACCAGCTCGGTCGTGATCATCGACAACGTTTCAAAACCAGCCTCGAGGATCTCCTCGACCGCAATTTCGGTCTGGTGATCGAGGTCCATCTTTTCGGCGATTCGGTCGTACAGGTTCGGCAACTTGTCGCGAGAATTGTCGACCCACCTGGACATGCCGGTACGGCCTTCTTCTCTCTTGGCGCGACGTTGAGCTTCCTTGGCCAGATCGACGCCGCGCTCATCTATCACCGCTTCGACTGCCGCAGCGATTCGCTCTGCTTCCAGTGCCCGCAACTGGACTCGCTCGGCTTCCGCCTCGATCTCGGTAGTTCCGAGGGCTGCTGACTCCTTGAGGGCAGCCTCTTCCATCGACTCGAGTCTCATTTGCAGACCTATCATTTCCTCTCGCAAACTGGAGATGCTCTGTTCGAGGACACTGGCATCGAAAGCTGCCTGGGTCTGAGTTGGCACAGGTTTTGTGTCTTGTTGTGCGACGTAGATCGCTGAACCGGCGAGCACCACCGCCAGCATGGACAGAGCGGGGAACAGCGGAGAAGAACCGGAAATGGACATCGAAGGCTCCTTTTTTGTTTATAGGCTCAGATTCACGGGTTCCCAGGAACTCTATCCCGCTTCGATGCTACGAAGAAATTCGTGGTTCGCAAGGTGCCGAAAAGGTGATCTGGCGGGTCTATGGGCGATAAGACCCTTCAAATTCAGCACTTCGGTCCGATCCAGGCCAAATTCCGGATCTATCAGTGGGCAACCGTCTTTCTATTCGTGAACCGGAGGAA
>JBBWWE010000427.1:0-6577 GCA_050256595.1 Planctomycetota bacterium | reverse complement strand
TGTGGACGTGAACCCCGGCGACCGATCCAGCTCTGGTGATCGAGCCCCAGAAATCGCCCCAGAGAAACTGCGATTCGCTGTGACAACGGGACTCCTTTTTTTAGATGCCGCATCGGAGATCTCGGGATGCCCAGAACAGTCGAGTTTGGGGGTATGTTTTTGATGGTCATCGTTTGCTCGACGGTGCGGGAGAGTTCTACTGCCAGCAACTGGCCGAGATCATCTCTATGGCCAATTTTCGCTTCAAGAATCAGTTTGCGCAGGGTTCCCTCATGACTGGAGATGTGCACCATCGGTCTCATCGGAGAGCGGGAGTGACAGCCTGGACAGCGTGGGGCGGGAGAACCGGGCACCTGTAAACAGCGACCGCAAATCGTCGATCGCCGGGGAAGGTCCCGCTGGCACAAGGCACAAAGAGCGAGTCCGAACAGAGGCGTTGCCAGACACAAACGACAGGTCCTGGGAACCAGTAACTCGCCAAGGGCCTTGAGGACCGTGGGGGGGCGAGTGACGACCGGGAGCCCGGCTCTGGACGGTCGATCTGGACAGCCAGCGGTAGTCGCGCTATCGTCTGCCGCTGTGCCGGTGTAGCTCAGTTGGTAGAGCAAAGGAATCATAATCCTTTTGTCCGGGGTTCGAATCCCTGCGCCGGTACCATTTTGATGGCTGGCCTCCCGATCGACCTTGTCGATCGGGAGTTTTTCGTAGTTGCTCTGACTCATTTGCTGTCCGATCCTTCCGGTACCAGGACTTGCGAGTTTGCCTGGCCGGAGAAGCCAGGTCGGGTGCAAATTTCTGGCCGTTGCAACCTCGGTGTGGGGAAAGGGGACCGCCCATCGTTTCCGATGATTCCGTTCCTGCCGATCCAGGTCGGCCGGTCGTCGATTCCGAACTGGTGAAGAAGACTGCGCGTCTGGCACGCCTCGAACTCACTGATGAAGAGGTTCCGGCACTGGTTCATCACATGGAGCGAATCCTGGATCTGGTCGATATCCTCCGGTCGGTGGAAATTCCTGCAGACCTCGAGACGCAAAGTGAGGCGCGTACTGAGACCGTTTCTTGCTTGCGACGCGATGAGTCGGTCGGCGATGACGATCCGGGCGGGCCCCGAGATGCTGATTCCATCGGCAAGAATGCTCCCGACTGGCGAGATGGTACCTTCGTCACACCGAGAGTCCTGGGCTAGGGGCGGTGATGAGTCCGTCGGCGAATCTCCCTCAACGTCAAGCCACCGTGCAGGAGACCCTGCAGTGGATCTCCGAAGGTCGGTGCACCAGTCACGATCTGGTGTCAAGTTACCTCGAGTTCCTTTAGACCGAGGGGAGAGAACTCGGGGCAGTGGTCGAGACCTTTCCCGAACAGGCGCTGGCCGCCGCCACGCTCAGTGACAAACGACGCCAGCAGGATCAGTTATTAGGACCACTCGATGGGATCCCTTTCACGGCAAAGATGAATATCACCACTGCTGTCGGGACCACCGACGCATCGAGTTCGATGCTGGCTGGTTTCGAGGCGGGCGAAGATGCGACAGTGGTCCGACGGTTGCTCGATGTCGGTGCGGTTCTGGTCGGTAAGACCAGTTGCGACGAGTTTGCCATGGGAGCCACCAATGAAACATCCTGTCACGGGGTGGTGGCGAACCCCTGGGACCGCTCCAGGGTTCCGGGTGGCTCCAGTGGTGGGGCGGCAGCCCTTGCAGGTAGTCACGGCTGGGCGTTTCACCTCGGAAGTGACACCGGGGGTTCGATCCGCCTTCCGGCAGCCTTTTGTAGCGCGACGGGTCTCAAGCCGACCTGGGGACGGGTTTCCCGACGTGGACTCATCGCCTTCGGATCGAGTCTCGATCAGATCGGACCTGTCGCCCGGGATGCAAGCGACTGCGCGCTGGTCCTCGAATGCATCGAGGGTGCCGATCCTCTCGATTCCACATCTCTTCGTGAACTCGACGATTCACGAGATCCAATCACGAAAGTGGCACTTGTTACCGAGGGCTTTGGCCCGGGCATCGATGACTCCATCCGCGATGCTGTGCGAGCAGCGGCCTTGCAGATGGAGCAGCAGGGTATCGAGGTCTCGGAAGTGTCGCTTCCGCAACTCCATGCTGCCAATGCATGCTATCAGGTGATCGCGACCGCCGAGGCTTCCTCGAATCTGGCCAGATACGATGGGGTTCATATCGGAAGCCGTGTTGAGGCAGAAGATATCCAGTTGCTCTACGAGAAGAGCCGGCGTGCCGGCTTTGGTGCCGAGGTTCGTCGCCGGATCTTGCTCGGTACTTTTGTTCTCTCTGCCGGATATCGCGATGCCTATTACTCCCGAGCCCAGGCGGTGCGGGATCTCATCCGAGAAGGAGTCGATCACGCTCTTGAGCAAGTAGATGCACTATTACTTCCCGTATCTCCCTTTGCACCGTTTCCGATCGGGGAACGAATCGACGACCCCATCGCTCTTTATGCCTGCGACATTCTCACCGTGACTGCAAACCTGGCTGGGGTTCCGGCTCTGGCACTGCCGTGTGGCTTCGATGAGGCTGGCCTTCCGATCGGAATGCAATTGATGGGGGCCCGTGGCAGTGATCATCGATTGCTTCAGTTGGGTCAACAGTGGCAACAATGGACGACTCATCATCGTGATCTGCCGGTGGGGAGTCCGTCATGAACTGGCAGACGGTGGTCGGTCTCGAAATTCATGCCCAGATGGCAACGCGTAGCAAGATGTTCTGCGGTTGTGGGCGCGAGACAGGTCTCGATCCGAATCACAACATCTGCCCGGTTTGTACCGGTTGGCCAGGAGCCTTGCCGGTGATCAACGAGGCGGCCGTCAGGTGTGCGATTCGTGCGGCCATCTGCCTCGAGTGCCAGATCCAGCGAGAGAGTCGTTTTGATCGCAAGAATTACTTCTATCCCGATCTGCCCAAGGGCTACCAGATCAGCCAGTTCTATCGGCCCTATGCGCTGGGCGGAGCGATTGCCTTCGGTCGCGAGGATGGGACTGCTGGCACCTTGCCACTGGTACGGATTCACATGGAGGAGGATGCCGGCAAATCGATTCACGCGTCCGACGGTACCAGCCGCATCGATCTCAACAGGTGTAGTAGCCCTCTGCTCGAGATCGTTACCGAGCCGCTCGCCATGAGTGGTATCGAGGCCGCTTCCTGCGTCCGGTCACTGCGTGACCTGCTGCGCTGGATCGGGGTCACCGATGGTGACATGGAAAAAGGCAACTTGCGGTGTGACGTGAACGTCTCGGTTCGTCCCGATGCTTCCGCAGAGCTTGGAACACGCACGGAGTTGAAGAATCTCAACTCTTTCGTTTCGATTCAAAAATCGGTGGAAGTGGAATCGAGACGACAGGTAAAGGTTCTGGAAGATGGTGGAACGATCCGTCAGGAAACGAGATTGTGGGATCAGGAGCGGGAAATCACCGAGGAGATGCGAGGCAAGGAGGATTCTCCCGATTATCGCTACTTCCCGGAACCGGATCTTCCCGTGGTTGTTATCGAAGATGAAGACATCGATCGAGAAAGGATCTCATTACCAGAGTTGCCAGCGAAACGTCACAGCAGATTCCTCGAAGAACTCGGTCTCGATGCTAAAGAAGCGGCACCGATTCTCGCTCGACGAGAATATGGTGATTTCTTCGATGCTCTGCTGGGAGCCGGTCTCTCTGCTTCTTCCGCATCCAACTGGTTTCGTGGCGAGGTGCTCAGGCATCTCAACGAACGATCTGAACGCGTCGATCAGTATCCTCTGGCACCAGAAGCCATCGCTTCGGTGGTGAAAGCCGTTGAAGAAGATCGTGTCAGCGTTGCCAAGGGAAGGGAGATCCTCCAACGGGCTCTCGATGAGGATCGAGACCCCGTCGAGATACTTGCGCAATCAGATGAGCAGATCAGTGACGAGTCGGCCCTGGTGGAGTGGGTCACTGCGGTGATGTCAGAAAATTCGGAAGCAGTGACCAAGATCAAGTCTGGTGATTCGAAGCCGATGGGTTTCTTGGTGGGGCGGGTGATGAAAGCCAGCGGTGGTCAGGCTCATCCCGGGGTGGTTCAGGAATTGCTACAGAAGATGATCGATAATAGTTGAGATCGCTGTCGGGCCTGACTCGATCAGGGTGCCGGCAACCACACCGTTTCCGGGCCCTCTGTCGAGATGACGAACTCTGTTTGGCGCCCCTCTCGTTCGAGGATTACCTTTTTCGATCCGAAGGGTTCCACTTCGATCCAGACCGGTAGCGCCACTTTTTTTCCCGAGTCGGTGACGATATTTGTATTTTGTTCTGATTCGATCTTGATCGGAATTATCAAACCCACCGAGGCGTCATTGGAAGGGTGCTGCTGAATTAACTCCAGTGCCCAGCGCCGTGCCTTCGGGAAATCTCCTCGTTTTCTGGCTGCATTGAAAAGGTCGCGAAGTTGATTCGCTTGCTGATCTTCAAATTGCCATTTGCGGTTGAGATTTCTGGCTTCGGTGCCGGCACCGAAGCGAATCGCTTGCTGAATTTGCCGGTTCATCTCGTCGACGTTACCGAGCAGCCGTGCATTACGCGCGCTCCGTAAAGCTACCTGCGCTGCAGTGGAATAGGTGTGCTTTTGATCGATAACCCGTTCTGCGACCAGTGCTGCAGCATTATCCAGCCCAACTTTCCAGGGTCCTGGTGGAAGCCAGCGAAGCCATGGTGAGGCTTTCTTCTTCCACAGTTCCGGTGCCATGGTATCGGCGTTGGCAATCACCTCCTGGATTGCGAATTCGGTTTTTGCGACCACCATGATGATGACCAGGAACGGCACCAAGAGCACCAACTGGCGTACTCTACGGATGGCACGGTATCCACGAGTCGATTTGACGATGCTTGGATCCCTCTTCTGCCGTAATTTTCGTACGCTTTCCGCCAGTTCCCTGGCCTGATGCAGTCTTCCCTCTGCCGCGTGCTTGGCGGCGAGTCTTTCGAGAGCCTGTTCGGAGGCTTGTTCCTCGCCATGATCGAGAAGAAAGTCTATCCGCGCTCTTTGCATCTCCACATTTTCGGGGTGGAGAGCCTCTAGACTGTCGATCAAGCGGATGGCCCTATCCTCCTTGGCACCACGGTACAGCAGCGAAGCAATTCTCACGCCTTCACGAATCTGCATCGAAACGTTTTCATGCGAGGCGATCAGTCTTAATCGCAACTGATCGTCATCCGATGCTTCGATGGCTCTCCTGAGGTAACGCCGTCCTTCTTCCGGCTGGCTTCCCTTCAGAAGTTCCTCTCCACGATCGACGGTGACCTTGAGCAGGGCTTTCCTTGCATCACTTCTTTGTGGGTTTTCGCAGATGATCTTTTCCAGTATTGCGATGGCAGTTTCGGGATCTCTGGCACAGATATGGGCGTCGACGATGCGCATCTGTGTCTTGGATATTGCAGAGGGATCTCCACTGCCCTGGTGTAGCTGGAGCATCTTGTCAAGAATCATGAGGGGATCTGCTGCCATTCGAATCGCTGCCTCGAGTCGATTCAGAATCAGTTTTCGTTTTTCATCCTCGATATTCGTGGTATCGAGTTTCTCGAGTTCCGGGAAGTTCGTCTTGTAGACCCAGCCATTTTGTGCACCTGTTGCGAGTTGGTGGCGAGTCCAGGACGGTGAGAATGGTGAATCGGTTTCGATCTCCTCGATGGTACGGAATCCATCGATCAGCATGGCGATGCGTGAAAAGGCCCACGATTCCTTCTCGTCTCTAGCGGCCACTCCGCTGGGAGAGAGGACCAGGAGTTCACGGGCAGAGGGCAGGGTCTCGTTGCTTTGCTCTTGTTGTTCGGTGAGTTGCTCGAGCAGTTCCTCCAGACGAGTTGCCGGAACTCCCGGCTGGTTGCACTCGCGCGATTCACGCTGCGGTTCGAACAAGAAGGTGTCTTCGGCGAGCAAGAACGACTCCGCCACTACTTCCTTGCGGTGAGTTTCGATGATCTGAGTCCGTACTTGTTCGTCGATGGTGCTTTCTTGTGCCAGTAGGTGGTCCAGATCGCGGGTCTCCGAGTACCAGCTTGCTAGCAGTGAGTCCAGTTGGACCGCAGTGAGGCGCGAGCACTTCTTTGTCGCCACCGGGAACCAGCGCAGGGAGTTTCCATCTTCGAGATGAAAAGATTCACCGTCAAAGAATATTTCCCGCGCCTCTGATCCACGACCCAGGAAGAAAATCCCCTCTGTTTTTCGGGCGATCTTCTCATCGAGTAGTCGTCTCAGTTCGAGATTCATCATCGCCGCTGTCGTTTCGTTTGAAGGACTTTCCACGGGTGTTTCTTCAATGCGATCGCCATCGGACGAAGTGGGTCAGTGGCGGTCATCGAATCGATGGTTTCGGTTAGTAGTTGCCAGGATCCCGCCGTACCATTGCGAGCCAGGCCTCGTAATGCCGAAGCACGAGTTGAGTTGCTGGTCGAATGGAGCAGCGCAGCAAAGGTGCTCTCCAGGTCAAGTCCTCCAGATCCTCCGAGAGCTTCAATGCAGGCACTTCTCAGGGTTGGCTCCGGTGATGTGATTCCCTGTAGTAGCCACGGGCTGGCTTCTGATATCGAAAGCTCCCGGTAGGCGATTGCGAGT
>JBBWWE010000426.1:0-3592 GCA_050256595.1 Planctomycetota bacterium | reverse complement strand
CAGAAATTCAAACACTCCGGGTTCAAAGGTCAAGTTGGCATCCGAGAGGATGGCTGCGATGGAAGAACCGGTCACTACCATCACATTCGTGACGGGTGGGGTACCGAGAGTGTCGGTCCAGTTCAAACTGGATGTGAGTCCGGTCTCGTTTCCAACCAGTGCGGCTGGGATGGTCTGATAACCGATTTCGGCGACCGATTCCGTGCTGGAAAAGGCAATCGTCTCCGCTCCGACGAACGAATAGACGATGCCAAGGGTCCACCCATCCGTGTAGATGCTGCTCTCGGCAAAGCCGGGACCAGCGCCACCAGCAAGGCCAGCGACCGGGCCGGACAGGGTGACAGACGTTGCTTCCAGTAAACTGGCATCGTGAGAGAGACCCATCGAGAAGCCCTGGGTTTCA
This sequence comes from Planctomycetota bacterium, assembly GCA_050256595.1. Classification (GTDB taxonomy): domain Bacteria; phylum Planctomycetota; class UBA8108; order UBA1146; family UBA1146; genus UBA1146. Next base: position 3,189 of record JBBWWE010000426.1, on the reverse strand, counting down.
TTGGGAAAATCCGTGCCAGCAGCAGAGTTGTCGACCTCGGTGACGAGGATCTGCTCGGTGAAGGCACCGGTTCCATCGTCGGGGTTGTAGTTGACGATTCTGTCGGGTGCCCCATAGATGTACTCGGGATTCGGAATTTCGATCACCGTCAGGTTGCCAGAATTCTGGGCCGGGGTGATAGAAGCTCCGCCGACCACTGCCACTGTGGTCACCGGCGGAGAGCCGAGTGAGTCGCAGAAATTGAGCGAGGTACTGCCCGGCAACGCCGCAGCATCGATGGTGTAATCCGCGCTCGCCATCGTGAAACCGGGGGCTCCCGGTTCGATGGGGTTTTGGCCCGTGAAGCTGATGACCACGCCCTGAGTCCAGCCATCGACATAGATGCTCGTCTGGTTGAAATCGACTCCGGCACTCTGTTCTTCGTGGATGAGGCTGACACTGGCGATAGCCGAATCGTGGCATATGCCGTAGGACCAGCCCTGGACCGGGCCTTCGCCATTATTGTTGAGAGTTGCGGTGATGTTGACAGTACCTCCGGCGGCGCCAGAACCGCTCCCAGCAGTGAACTCCTGCCCCGACACGAGCGGGAGCCCCAGAAAAACTATCAATATGGCCAGTTGGGTGCGAATCATGCATTTCATCGGATCGAAATACCTCTCCGGTAGATGGTTGGATACTGAGACGGGTTTTGCGATCCGGATTTCATAACTATAGAGATCACAAAGCCTGATATATCGAAGTACTGCAATATTCCGGTTCATGCATGAAGGGTGCAAGCAGTACGTTGGTTATTACTTTGGTCGGTGCCTATTCAGAGTCATGTCCGGACAACTCTCGAATCCTGATATTTCGAAAATAGAGGCGGCTTCCATGGGATTGCAACTCGATCTGGCCACTTCGCGGAATGTCTTTGGAGCGGTCCCAGTAGTTCTCGAGTTGGGTTTCTGATACGACCAGTTTGTTGTTCATATGTATTGTTACTGACTTTTCTACCATGGTGATCCGAAAGTGATTCCACTGACCGGGAGGGTGATCCGCCACCACCAGTGGTTTCGATGCACCCTTCTGGTTGTTGTAAAGGCCGCCCGAACCGACCGGGTTTTGCTGTGCGTCCCAGATCTGTACCTGGGGACAACCGCGCAGGTAGATGCCACTGTCGCCGCCCGCTTCGATCTGCCAATCCAGTTCGAGAGTGAAGTCCCTGAAGTCATCCGTGGTGCACAGATGGGTGCCTTTCCCATCGAAACAGAGAGTGCCGTCTTCGACACTCCAGTGGGCTCGCATCAACTGATCCGCTTCACTCTGCGCAGCCTTCAACTGATCGGCAGACATGGCGGCTCGGCTGTAAGGGTTACCGACGAGGCCTTTCCAGCCAGCCAGGGTTTTGCCGTCGAACAGAGTCCTCCAGCCGGGCTCTTGTTTGGCTGCGTAGGAATCGATGAACCCGGCGCTCTGGCAACTGCAAAGGAGTAAGGACAACGAGATCAGAGACACGCTCATGATCGACAAAATGACTCGCTGGGAATGCATCGATACCTCCTGTTCGGCCGAGATGATGCCATGAGAGGCGCCCTGGAGCCACCAGGGTGGGTCGTGGCCCCCATGGGGGGGATCGCTTACGATCTTCCCACCGGGGAAATACAGTTTCGTATCAAGGCTCCAGGGGAGGGAGTGTGCTCTTGTCGGAGACAGATTCGGCCGATTCCGCCAACGGTTTGATGGATGGTGGACTGAAGTTTCGCCTGTCGGTGATGATGTTTCTGCAGTATGCGATCTGGGGTGCCTGGCTACCTTTGCTGTGGGATTTATTGACCAAGGCAAAAGGATTCGACGGTACACAGGTGGGCAACATTTTTGCCGTAGGCGCCGTCGGAGCCATCATTGGTCCCTTCATCGCAGGGCAGGTGGCAGATCGGTGGTTCAGTACCGAGAAGTTCCTGGCCCTGAGTCATCTGGCGGGTGGGGTTCTGGCCTGGAGTCTCGCCTCGGTGGACGAATACTCGACCTTCTTCTACTTCACCCTCGTTTACTCGTTGATCTATTCTCCCACTCTGGCTTTGACCAATAGCCTTTCATTTCATCACATCCAGGATCGCGACCGAGACTTCGGCAAGATTCGCTTGTGGGGAACCATCGGCTGGATCGTTGCCGGCATCGGTATCGGTCAGTGGTTGCTCTATCAATACGCCGGCGGTTCTCCGGAAAATGCCAAGGATCCGGCAGTCTACTCCGGAATGGCGGACGCGTTCCGACTGAGCGGAGCGCTCGGGATCGCCATGGGTCTCTACTGTTTGTTCGGACTCCCCAAGACTCCTCCCAGTGGTGGCAAGAGTGAAAACGCCACCCTCGAAGCTCTCGGCCAGGTCTCTCATCAACCGCTTCTGACATTGTTTTTCATCGCGGTACCGGTTTCCTGCATTCATCAGTTTTACTTTGTTCACACGGCACCCTTTCTCAATAGTTTTCAGGGAGAGATGGGAGGCGCAGGAATATCCACTGCTCTCAATTCCATCTTCGGAATCGGGGGTGGAGGATTGATGACCATCGGTCAGATGTCCGAGATCATCGTGCTGGCGATGATTCCGCTCATGGCGCTACGATTTAGTCGCAAAAAATTGCTGATGATGGGGCTTCTGGCCTACGCCGCTCGGATGGCTCTCTTCAGTTACGCACCGATGCTCGGTGCGGCGGGCATGCCTTTGGTGCTGATCGGTGTGGCGCTTCACGGATTCTGCTTCGGTTGTTTCATCTTCGTGGCCTACATGGTGGTCGATGAGGAAACTTCCAAAGATGTTAGAGCCAGCGCACAAAATCTTTTCAATCTGGTGATCATAGGACTCGGCATCATTGTCGGTAGCAAGATCGCTGCCAGCGTTTCCGCCTGGGCGAAGACCAGGGTTGCCGAAGGAGATGATTGGTATCACTATACTACTGAACTATTTTCGGTACCGATGTACGCAAGTTTGGTGTGTCTGGTGTTGATGTTTCTTTTCTATCCATCCGGGACCAGGAAACAGGGGTCGCAGTCATGAAATTGCCGGATACGAATCTGGATCGTCGCGATTTTCTCGGCCTGAGTGTCGGGTCGGTGGCCGCCATGGCGAGTTTCTCTGGATGTGCTGGAATCGGCTACGGATTGGCGGGGGACTGGGGTAAGGCTCCTCCGAGCACTTTTTCAATCTCGCTGGC
>JBBWWE010000425.1:0-1508 GCA_050256595.1 Planctomycetota bacterium | reverse complement strand
ACTGCTTTTTGGTTTCTATCCAGGAGTCTGAATTTCGAGAACACGGCCAGGATTCAAGCCTGTTGTACAACTAGTAGCGTTGCCGATGCCTGTAAGCATCGGTAATCTGATACCATGAAAGTGATCGGGCCAGGATTGACTGACCCGACTGACCGAGATGAGAAGGGGGCGAAACGGTTTCGACCGGACGTCGGAACGTGGAGTGGCAGGCGGAGGTTACTCGGAGGCCTCCTTAAAAACCGGGTAAATTTTTGACTGCGAACAACAACTTCGCAATGGCTGCCTAGTAATCTAAGCGCCCCTTCCCCCGTCGTTTGCCTGGTACGGCGGACGGAAGGCCATACTTCCAGGCTGGCCGAAGGAGACCCTGCCGGTGATCTCCAAGGCGAGATTGAACCGGCGCTCGTGCTCTGGATCCTGTCCGTTGGAGCCGATCACGAGGCAATAATAGACGGACTATGCCTGTAGAAGCTTCATGGGAAGTGTTTCGGGACCCGGGTTCGACTCCCGGCGCCTCCACTTTCTCATCTTGTTGATTGAACTGCTGGGTTCTGATCGGGAGTCTGCCTTGCCAAGCCATTCGTCAGCCCCGGACGGGGGTCTGGTCATCTGGAAACCGCGAGGCCCCACCTCGCGGGCGACCATCGACCAGGTGCAGGAGCGGCTCGGTGTTGGCGGCCTCGGCCATTGCGGGACCCTCGATCCGCTCGCGAGTGGAGTGCTGGTCATCATCGGCGGAGCCGGTCGGCGCTTCCAGGAGTTGCTCACCATTCACGACAAGAGTTACGAGGCGACCATCTGGTTCGGTGTTTGTAGTGAAAGCGAAGATGCCGAAGGTCCACTCTCCTGTCCCTATCCTCGAACCGAGTGGCCGACTTCCGATCAGATTGCGCACGCTCTCGATGGTTTTCTCGGTCAGCAGAGTCAGATCCCTCCGGTTCACAGTGCGGTGCGCGTCGGACGACGCCGCTCCTATGAGCGAGCAAGAATGGGCGACCGCACACCACCGCCGAGTCGAGAGGTGGTGTTCCATTCACTGTCGATGCTGGAACTGGCTGGACCTCGTCTTCGATTGAGCATCGAGTGCAGTCGCGGAACCTATATCCGCAGTCTGGCGCGAGATCTTGGACAGAGTGTTGGCTGTCCAGCCAGCCTGATGGCGTTGCGTCGCACCTCCAGCGGTGTTCATTCGCTGACCGATGCGGTGTTGCCGGATCGTGTCGTTTCCTCCGATTGGCTTTCGCTGGAGCAGTTACTCGATCAGATCCACCGGGTCGAGGTGGATACACATCAGGCGGTTTGTCTCGGGCATGGCCAGTTTCTCTCCCTCGATGAACTGGAGCACGGCCAGGTGGCGGTGGATTCACCCATCGAAGGAGATCTGCGGGTGGTCTGGTGCCAGGGGGTGGTTCGGGGTATCGCCAGGGTGGTCGACGGAGTCCTTCGTCCCAAGCGCTGGCTGCCCGAACGAGGACTCGATCGAGTACCTGATCTGGATCTGGCCTGAT
>JBBWWE010000424.1:0-12965 GCA_050256595.1 Planctomycetota bacterium | reverse complement strand
TGCAGGAAGCAGGGGATGCACCGCGGGTGGTTCATGTTGGTTCTTCGCAACCGACCGGATCCGTCATGGAGGATGGTGGAGAGGTTGCCCTCGAATCGGGATTTTCCACAGCAGTGATCGAGGAACTTCGCAAACGTGGGCATAAAATTGGAGATCGCAAGGGTCTCTTCGGAGGTTATCAGGCGGTGATGAGAGATCCCAGAAACGGGGTATGGATTGGTGCGAGCGAGTCAAGAAAAGACGGTCATGCAGCCGGTTATTGAGCCATCCCGCTACCTTCTACTTTGTGCAGTAGTGCTACTACTGGCGGGAATTGTTGCGGGCGGTTTGTTGCAGGCCTGCGACGACGATGCCGTGGTGAAACAGGTTGGAAATACACTCCAGGTCGAACCTCTTCGCGTTGCTGCAGTACCTGGATCTGCACTTCCCAATTTGACAGTGGATGTTACGGGAAATGCGCTTCTTACCTGGGTTGAACCCGATCCCGACAGGAAAGGTGATCGGCTTCAGATCGCGATGATGAATCAAGATGGTTGGAGCGATCCGTTAACGGCAGCACGGGGAGTTGGATGGTTCGTGAACTGGGCTGACTTCCCATCCGCCGCGGTGCTTGCCGATGGAACCATCGCCGTTCACTGGCTCGATCGGATCTCTGCAGAGACCTACTCCTACGGGGTCAAGGTCAGCATTTCGCGGGATCGTGGTAAGACATGGGGGAGCCCGATCATCCCGCACCGCGATCGCTCTCCGACGGAACACGGCTTCGTTGCCCTGCGCTCGCTCGGTGACCGTTTTTATCTTGCCTGGCTCGATGGACGAGCGATGGCGGGTAATTCTGGAAAAGCGATGACCTTGCGCGCCACGACCATCGATGCCAATGGTAAAAGAGGAACCGACCGATTACTCGATGATCGGGTCTGCGATTGCTGTCCTCTCGACGTGGTTGTCGAGGGAGAGCAAGTGTTTCTGACCTACAGAGATCGTGATTTTCTCGATGTTCGTGACATCTCCTGGCTGAAAGATGTCAGTGGGAAGGTGGAGGCACGAGGCCAGGTTCACGAGGACGGTTGGGTGCAAGAAGGATGCCCCGTCAATGGTCCTGCGGTTGCCCGTGCCGGCTCAAAGAGTGCGGTTGTCTGGTACACCGGAGTCGAACGTGTCCTGGACAAACCTTCACCTCAGGGAGCTGTACTGGGACTCCTGTTTACGGATGGTTCTCAAACAGAATCCTTGCCACCTCAGCGTCTCGATGACGGGAGACCTGTAGGACGTGTGGATCTGGCAGGCCTGGATGACGGTTCCTTCATGGTGTGCTGGATCGAACGACAAGGTGAAGAGGCCCAGGTGCGCGTGCGGCGATGGAAACCGGGACAGCCTCCCGGTTCTTCGCATCGGATCGCACGAGTCAGTCCCGGCAGGAGCAGTGGTTATCCACGTATTTTGGCTACATCAGACGGAGCGGTCATCGTTGCCTGGACAGCTACCGGCGGAGAAGGTGGAACCCGAGTCATGACGGTGCGGTTACCGCTGGCAGCGGTTTCCGGCACTACGGAACCGGAAAATGATTGATTCATCCGCCATGAAGAAAGCACCGAGACTCTCTTCTCACGGTATGAGCGTGTGAGATGATGAGATAGCCTGAAATTATGGGACCCCGAGTTCGGTGTCTTCATCGCTGTATCGCAGAGAAGGAATCCACATATGGCTCGAGAGCAGGAACCGATCACTCCTGAGAGTCGCTATCTCGATCGGCGAACCATCATCCGGGCTATGGGGCTGGGGGTTGCCGGACTCTCGACCTTGAGCTTTTCCGGGTGGCTTCGAGGGATTTCCACCACCGGTGCTGCACAATTCGACAATAGCGAGGCGTTTCGTCCTGCCATCGGCGATCTGCACAAGGCTCTATTTCCAGCCAAGAGATCAGACAAATACAAGATTGCTCCTCGAGTTGTCACAGAGGAGAGGATCGCCTCGGTTTTCAATAATTTTTATGAATTTACGACCCTCAAGTCCGGTGTCTGGCGAATGGCTCGCAACTTCAAGGTAGACCCCTGGAAGATCGAGGTTGCTGGCGATGTGGAGAAGCCCTTCACTCTCGACTTCGAGGATCTGTTGAAACTGGCACCACTCGAGGAGCGTCTTTATCGTTTTCGTTGCGTCGAGACCTGGGCGATGCAGGTTCCGTGGACTGGTTATCCACTCGCGAAGTTGATCGATCGGTGTAAACCGCTCGGGAAAGCAAAATACATTCGCTTCATAACGATTCACGATGAAGATCGTCTCCCGGGGCAAAAAGACAAGCAGTGGCCGTGGCCATATTTCGAGGCTCTTCGGCTCGATGAGGCGCGACACGATCTGGCGATGGTATGTGTCGGTATTTTTGGACACGGATTGCCGATGCAACACGGCGCACCCTGGCGAGTTGTGACGCCATGGAAGTATGGTTACAAATCACCAAAATCCATCGTCAGGATCGAGTTCACTGAAAAACGTCCCGCAACCTTCTGGAACCAGGCGCTTCCCCGAGAATATGGTTTCTTTTCCAATGTCGATCCCTCGAAGCCACATCCACGATGGAGTCAAGCGATGGAACGAGACATCGGGACAGGAAGAAGAAGAGCGACCCTCCTCTATAACGGATACGCAGACCAAGTGAGTAGTCTGTACACCGGAAAAGAGATCTAGCCGCGCAACCTGATCAGACTCAGGATGCTTGTGGCCACAGTTCGTCAACCAGTTCAACTATGGCAGCTGTATTATTGGTGCCGATGACTCGATCAGCTACAGCCTTCAGTTCGTCCATTCCATTTCCCATGGCAACCCCAAGTCCGGCAGCCTCGACCATCGGAATGTCATTGGGAGCATCACCGACAGCAACGCAACGATGAGCAGATATACCCCGGGATTCCTTCAGGAAACGTAGCGCTTCTTTTTTGCCTTCGCACTTTGGTTGGATATCAACGACCTGGAGCGGACTGTCGCGATGGGATGGCAACAGATTGAGAGGGAACCAGGTGAAGTATGCATCTGCCGAGGATATGTTTTTAATACTCCTGGCAAAACTCTCTGTATCTTGATGCCGGTCCGAGAAGAGAGAGAGCCGGATCGGGCGCATGACCCGCATCTCTGATTGGGAAACGATCTCGATGTTCTTCATATCGTGCAGGGCGTAGTTGAGGGTTTCACTCCGAGGAGAAAGGGCTCTCTTTGATCCGGCACACATCACGACAGGTAAAAGGCCCTCTAGTTCGGCATAACTCAGCAAGCACTCGAGATGGTCATCTGCCAGATTCCGTTCCTCGATGAGACGCTTTTCTATGGGGCACCAGATGGCGGCACCATTGTAGATCACCGACGGAGTGAGAATGCCCAGATCCTGGATGACAGGTTCTGCAGATTGTTCCGATCGTCCGGTTGCGATCATCACATGGATGCCTTCAGCCGTGATTCTCTGAAGCGCAGACCGGGTGCCCGCAGGGATCGATCCGTCATCCTCGAGGAGTGTGCCGTCAAGATCCAGAATCAAAGCATCGTATTGGTGCATGAACACTCCGTACTTCGGTGAAATCCCTACCCTGAATAGGAATGGTGGGGTCGAGGCATGGAATGGGCAAGTAGACTCTGGAAATGGTTTGGAGACAGGCTCCTGTGGAATAATATCTCGGATATCGCGTTGGTGGTATTGGTGTGGCAGAGGGCAACTCCGATACGACGATTGTAAATCTTCAGGAGGGATTGATATCGATGACGAGTCACGCAGAAGGTGGGCTGAAGATAGCCTCGGTATCGCTGGGTAAAGGAGAGGTGGCCTGGAGGATCGATTTCCCCCCGGTCTGTCTGAAAGATATGCGGTTGAAAGGCCAGTGGAATTCTCTGGGGGAGGCGCTTGCGGTGCTCAAGAAATGTAGTCCTCGTGAAACGGTAGATCCGGATACGGCCGATCTTGCCGATGAGCACTGCCCGGAGATTTCATGGGCGGAGTCCCCGGCGTAGATTTCGCTGGCCCTGAAACTGGATGACGGCTTTGCAAATGGCTCCTACGATGAGGCTCCTCAATATCCATCTGCCTCCAGAATGCAAGAATCACCCCGATAAAGCCCGTAATTGATTTTTCGTGATTCCATCCACTTTGGTGGGCCGTCCACGGCCTCGATGGTAGCCTAACCCCCATCATAAATGGCCCCTTGAGTTGGACTATACGGTTGTTGAAAAGGAGAGGCATGGCCACCTTGAACCAGATCACGATCGAACCCAAGGAGACGATTTTTCGTCCTGGTGTAGAGCTCCTGCGTGAATTGACCGCGAATATGCCGAATGCTCGCTACACCGGATTCGACAATTACAACGTGCACACCAAAGTTCTTTCCCGCTCCAAGAAGTCCACATACATCATCGATGACGATCCATCTCGACACAGCGATCAGTGCATCTCTCGAAAAGAGGGAGAACGGCTCGCAGCGCTTCAGGATGACTTCATCAAGGGAGCTGAAATGATTTGCGTTGATGGGTACATCGGCAATCACCCGGAGTTCAGAACATCTGCTCGGCTCTGGATGGAGAAAGGCTACGCCAACATCGCGGCGATGCAGAGTCTGCTCTACTATCCCCTCGATGGGTCAGAAAGTGATCAGTGGGAGCCGGAGTTGACGGTGGTCTACACACCGAACGTTGTGGCCGAAGGGTATCCCGATGACAGGTGTATTTCTGTCGACCTCGAGGCGGGCTTGACCCGCGTGATGAACTCAGACTACTTCGGAGAATCGAAAAAAGGCGGCCTCCGGATGTGGAATTCAAAAGTCTACGATCAGGGGGGGCTCGCTCTTCACGCCGGATGTAAGGTGATTCCGGTCGGCTCGGAACAAAAAGTGGCGCTCATCGTGGGCCTGAGTGGAACCGGAAAAACGACCACGACATTTACACGCCAGAATGGTTCGGGACCGGTCCAGGACGACTTCGTTGCCATGATGGCAGACGGATCCATCCAGGCGACAGAAAATGGTTGTTTTGCAAAGACCTTTGCCCTCTCCGTAGATGACGAGCCGACAATCCATGCTGCCGTCTGTCGTGGAGAATCTTATCTGGAAAATGTGGCTCAGGACGATTCTGGAGCAGTCGACTTCTTTGATGAGTCATACACCCAGAATGGTAGAGCCGTCATCCGTATGCAGGACATCGATGGAGCCATCGATGCGAGAGAAGTTCCAAAAGCGGATTTCCTTCTGATTCTGAACCGGAATGAGAACATCATCCCGGCAGTTTGCAAACTTGACGCCAAACAAGCAGCCGCCTACTTCATGCTTGGAGAGACACGGGGCACCAGTGCTGGTGGAAAAGATGAAGAAGGAAAGTTCCTGCGAGTGCCCGGTACAAACCCCTTCTTCCCTCTACTGCACTCCCAGCAAGGGAACCGTTTCCTGGAACTTCTCAGAAGCCATCCCATGGAAGTCTTCCTCATGAACACTGGCCGAGTCGGTGGATCCCATGCCGATGACCGATCTCAGAAAGTTCGGATTCCACATTCCAGTGCCATCGTGAAGGGAATCGCCGAAGGAACGATCACCTGGGAGCAAGATCCTGACTTTGGTTATCAGGTGGCTACGGAAGTTCCTGGAATCGAGGCACAAGATCGTGGAATCCTCAAACCTTGTTTGCTGTACCATGAGCAGGGGCGTGGCGACGAGTACACGGCTCATGTCGGGAGGATTCGCCAGGAACGACTTGATTACATACGCTCCTTCCCTGGCCTGGAAAACGAGATCATCGTCGCACTCGACTGATAATGTTCTCGGAGAGGGGTCTCCATCGAGTTCCTCACCAATGGGTTCTCTATCCTGCTGACCGTTCTGTACGGTGTCATCCTTGCAGGAGAGCGTCGTAGCCTTGCCGATGGAGCCAAAGGCTCTGGTGCAATTGGTATTCTGATTCTTGGTACCACATCACTACATCTCGGGGCTCTGGTCATGCGTGGTATGCAGGTTGGAGCCTGCCCGGTAGTCAGCCAGTGGGATTCTTTTTCCCTTCTGGCCTGGTGTGTTGCGATGCTCCAGATATTGCTGGTCAAGTGTTCTGGAGATCGTTCCACCCTGATTTATAGCTTCTCACTGGTATTTCTACTTCAACTGGGTAGCGCCAGTTTCACACTCGGGATGAACGAATCACCCGAACGGGTTATCGATTCCCTCACCTCGGTGCATGCCTTTTCAGCTCTCGTCGGGGTGGCCGGGGTTGCCATTGCCGGTGTTCATGGAGCGCTCTGGATGCTGCTTCGAAATTCGATCAAGAACGGACAATTTGGTTTCCTCTTTCAACGCCTTTCATCGCTGGAAGAGCTATCAAAGCTCAACAGAATTTCCACAGGGATTGCTGCAGCTTCCCTGACGTTGACGCTGTCGACCTCGCTGTTTTTGAATGAGACCTATTCCGAGTTTCTGAAGCCTGAAGTGACTGTGACCATGGGCCTGTGGGCTCTCTTTGGGATCCTGGCGCTGTTTCCGCGTACTTCGGGTTCGGTGATGGTAACCAGAGCATGGCTTTCACTGCTCGGTCTTTGTGGTGTCATCTTCATCATAGGGTGGATAGCGATGTTTGGATTGCATGCGCAATGAGAATTAACTGCCTGGCGCTGGATCATAAAATCCTTCCGATCGAGGTACGTGAGAAGATCAAGTTCTCACACGACCAGGCGGTTCGTTTTCTATCTGAATTCAAGCTACGGTATCAGATCGAAGATGCACTGCTCATCTCTACGTGCAACCGAACCGAACTGTACATACTTGCCAAGAACTCTCACGATGGCTTCGGGATTCTTAATGCCACTATGAAGAAGTGGCAGACTGACCGAAATTTTCAAGTTCCCATCCAGTGCGCGGTCATCCATTCCCATGGAGCATCCGTGCGTCGATTGATGCGTGTTGCTGCGGGTCTCGAGAGTCAGATCATCGGAGAAAGTGAAGTGCTCGGGCAGGTCAGGATGGCCAAGGAAATCTCCGACAAGGCAGGACTCTCCGGCAAGGTGATGATTCGACTCTGGGAGAGAGCCTTGCGTTGCGGAAAGAGAGTGCGTTCCGAGACCCGACTCGGTGATGGCGCGCTTTCGGTGGCCTATGGGGCTCTCTGGATCGCGCGAAAAATACATGGATCTTTGAAGGGGTTGGGTTTCGCAATCATTGGAGCCGGGGAGATTTCCGAACTCGTATTGAAGAACCTGAACACGATCAAAGACAAGAAGTTGAAAATTCTGAATCGGAGTCCCGAACGAGCTGAACTTCTTGCAAGCAGATTCGAAGGGGAAGCCGGTTCCCTCGATGAGTTGTCGGCCGCCATTGTCGACGCCGATGTGGTGATCTGTTCGACGGGGTCTCAGGTACCCATCATCACGTATGACGAACTTTCATCGATTCTGAAAGACCGCAAGAGGTCCCTGCTTCTCATCGACCTGGGGCTTCCTCGAGACATCGAGCCCCAGTGTGGAAATCTGCCCCAGGTATTCCTCAACAACCTCGATGATCTCGCCCGGTTGATAGAGGAAAACATGGAAGAGCGTCGAGGTGCGATTCCTGAAGCACTCGAGATTGTTGACCACGAGGTTCACCGCTTCGAACTGTGGCTCAACGGTCTCCGATCAGAACCGGCGCTTCTTGCACTCAGAAATGCGATGGAAAAGGCTTGCCAGTTCGAGTTGGATCTCCTCAAGGGGGAGAGCGATGAAGAAACGCATGAGAAACTACGAGTTCTTCTGCATCGACTGGTAAAGCGAGTTCTTCACAAACCGACAGCAGATTTGCGCGCCCAGGGGGGAGATCTGGAACCTCGTTTCCTCAAGCAACTGGAATCGTTGTTCCAGATTGAAGATCAACCCGAGAGCGAGGATTCTGCTTGAAGATTCGATTGGGAACCCGATCCAGTGCTCTCGCACAGGCACAGTCGGGGTGGGTGGCAGATAGGATCAGGGAACTCGAACCTGGGATTACCATCGACAAAACCCTGATCGAGACCGGGGGAGATCAAGATCAGGTGACTCCTCTTCATGAGGTGGGTTCTCCTGGAGTTTTTACTGCTGAGGTAGAGCGGGCACTGGCCAGAGATGAAATTGACGTAGCAGTGCACTCGCTCAAGGATCTTCCCATCGAACAGCCTCCGGAACTGCTGATTGCGGCGATTCCGCCGCGGGAAGACCCCCTCGATGTCTGGATCTCTGCTGAATATCCGGGTCTGGTCGATGTTCCCGCTGGCGCAGTCGTGGCTACTGGTTCTTTGCGAAGAAGTGCCCAGATCCTCCACAAATATCCTCATTTGCAGATCGCAGGAATCAGAGGAAATGTAGAGACCCGAATCCGTCTACACGAAGAGCGCGGGGATGCGGGTCTGGTACTTGCAAGTGCCGGGCTGAGAAGACTGGGCATGGAAGATCGAATTCGTTGCTCCCTATCGCCGACTGAAGTCACACCGGCACCTGGCCAGGGGGCCTTGGCTGTGGAAGTCAGGTCGTCTCATGAGGAGTTGATCTCGATCATCTCCAGGCTGGATGATCTGCCGACACGTCGTTGCGTGGCGGCAGAGAGAGGTCTTCTCGCTGCGTTTGGTGGAGGATGCCATCTCCCCGTGGGTGCTCATGCTGTCATTTCGGGAGATCAGATCACGATCTGTGGTGCACTGGGTCTTCCCGATGGATCGCGACTGATACGTCTTGGTCTCGAAGGTGCCTGCGAGGAATATCTGGATCTGGGTGCAAAACTTGCTGACCTCATCAAAAAAGCCGGGGGGGATGAAATTCTCACGCAGCTAGATGCTCGATGGGAAAAATGATGCCTGGAGAGATTCTCAGCGGTTCCCGATGGATCCTGACCCGGCCCAGAGATCGCTCTGAATCCTGGAGTGAAGCACTCACTGCCGAGGGAGCCGAAGTGTTTCTTGCTCCTGCGCTGCAGTTGATCGAGGGTGAGAGGAACTCCGTCCGTTCTGCTCTGTCGAATCTGGATCAGGAAGGTTTGCTGGTTTTTACCAGTGCCACGACAGTCGGGCACTTCTTCTCTCTTCTGCAGGATGAAGACCAGCAGCAACTGGAAGGGATTCGCTGGGCAGCAGTTGGCCCGGCCACTGCGAAGTCGATTCGTGATCGCGGATATGAGTTAGATGTCGAGGGCGACGGGAGCGGTGCAGAACAACTGGCAAAACAGGTGGTCTCGATGATCGAGCCCTGTCAGTCGATTCATTTCACCAGCGATTCAGGGCTTCCCATCATCGTAGATCAATTGCGAGCAGCAGGATTCTCGGTAACAAGTGCAGAGGCGACCAGGACTCAGGTGGAACCTGGACTCGATCCAACAAAGTGGAATGCCGAGGTTCAAGGTTCGTGGTCGGGGATCATCTTTAGCAGTCCAGCATCCGTTCGGGCGGTGTTGGCCCGTTCCGGAAATGTGAAAGAGTGGTTATTTGCAGTTCCAGCGGTGGCTGCCGGTTTGACTACTGCTCAGGAATTACAGGCTCTGGGTTGGCATAGTGTCGAGATTTTGGCGTGTGCGACACCCGCAGATCTCGTCGTTGCGTGCGCAAACCTCCTCGGTGGTGGTACGATGGATCCGTCCGGGTGAATTCCATGGTGATGCCAGGAACCTGGACCTGAAGGTAGGCCGAAGAAGATGTCAAGTTTCCCATTCCGGAGAATGCGCCGATTGCGACAGAGTCGTGCGATGCGAGAGATGTTGGCCGAGACCCGTCTCACGCGTCATGGTCTCGTCCAACCGCTCTTCATCTGCGATGGGGAAGCGATCGAGCGACCTATCGAGCCTCTACCCGGGCAATCGCAGTTTTCATCGGACAGGATCGGGGAACGAGCCAAGCAAATCCAGGCTGCTGGAGTTCCGGCAGTCATCCTGTTTGGTGTGCCCGACCACAAGGATTCCAAGGGATCCAGTTCTTTAGATCCGGCGGGGGTGGTTCCCAGGGCAGTTCGGGCGATTCGTGATGCTGCCCCTGAACTCATCGTTATCGGGGATGTATGTCTCTGTGAGTTCACTGATCATGGTCACTGCGGCATCCTCGATGGGGATGATGTCGACAACGATTCCACTCTTGATGTACTGGCACACCAGGCGGAAGTCCTGGCCAATGCAGGTTGCGACATCGTCGCCCCTTCCGCGATGGCAGATGGACAGGTGCAGGCGATCCGGGAAAGGCTGGATGGCGCAAATCACGAAAAGGTGCTGATTCTGTCCTATGCCGCGAAGTATGCCTCGGCGTTCTATGGTCCCTTCAGGGAAGCTGCCGGCAGTACCCCGGCTCACGGGGATCGGCGCGGTTACCAGATGGATCCGCGGAATTCCCGGGAAGCCTTACAAGAAGTGGCGCTCGATATCGACGAAGGCGCAGACATAGTGATGGTAAAGCCGGGACTCCCCTATCTGGACGTCATCACCCGCATACATGATGCTTTTGAGGTTCCCGTTGCTGCTTATCACGTCAGTGGAGAGTGGTCACAGATCCAGGCGGCCTCCCAACGAGGCTGGATTGATGGAGATGAGGCTTATCTTGAGAGTTTGGATTCGATACGAAGAGCTGGAGCGACGATTATTGTCACCTACGGGGCCGAGAAGGCGGTTTCTCTGATCGAAAACCGCTGAGGGGAAAAGGGGGATCTCTCTTGAGCCATGAGAACTCATTACTGATCAGAGCTCTACGAAGACAGCAGACCGAGAGAACCCCGGTCTGGTTCATGAGGCAAGCCGGACGCTACTTGCCTGGTTATCAGAGAATCAGGAGAGAGACGGACTTTCTCGAACTGTGCAAGACGCCGGAACTTGCTGCAGAGGTGACGGTGGAGCCGCTGGATGTTCTCGATGTCGACGGGGTCATCATCTTCAGTGACATTCTCGTGCCACTCGAAGCGATGGGATTGCAGGTCGAATTCGGGGATAGGGGACCATGCATGGCGCAACCGCTGCATGATCGCGCAGGAATTGAAGCGTTGGATATTCCTGATCCCGTGGAATCTACCGGATTTGTGATGGATGTGATTCGAGCAGTACACGAGCGAGTCGAGGGGCGAGTGCCGGTCATCGGTTTTGCCGGTGCTCCCTGGACGCTCTCTTGTTACGCGCTGGAAGGGTCCCCAAGCAGGACCTTTGCTGCTGCTCAGAGATTGATCTACGAGAGTCCAGCAGATCTCCATCTATTGATGGAAAAGATCGCGGATACGGTAGTCGCATATCTACGGGCCCAGGTCGAAGCAGGGGCAAATGCAGTGCAACTGTTCGATTCCTGGGGAGGCATGCTGGGGCATCAGGCCTTTGATGAGTTTTCTCTCCATTATTGTCGCAGGATCATGCAGGGACTCGATGGGTGCGGTGTTCCTCGAATTCTTTTTGTACGTGGAGCCGGAAATCACCTCGAGAAAATTGCAAAGATGGTTGAAGAGGTCGGAGTCGAAGCGGTGGGGTTAGACGAGATGACCCCACCAGAGCAAGCGCTACGCATTTTCGGGAATGGTTGTGCTCTCCAGGGCAACTTGCCACCCCAGGCACTCTTTGCTCCACAGGATGAACTCCGACGCAGGGTCAGGGAACTGCTCGATGCCTTCAGAGATCATCCCGGTCATATCTTCAATCTTGGGCATGGCATTCTCCCCCCGACTCCGGTGGAAAATGTGCAGGTGGTGGTGGATGAGATCCGAAACTACTCCTGAACTCCTGCGCGACCGCGGATGCAGCATCGCGGTCATCGGAGGTGGGATCACCGGGCTTTCAGCCGCGATGCAGGTACGTAATAGCGGGGCCGAAGTCTATCTCTTCGAGGCCACTTCACGACCGGGCGGTTGGATTCGTACGACTCACGAGAATGACTGGATTCTCGAATGGGGTCCTCATTCAGTGCTCCCGAGCAGTCCAACCCTGATCCGGCTCGCCGACCAGGCTGGTCTTGGCGATAGCTGGAGAAGTGCCCATGAGAGCGCAACAAAGCGGTACATCTGGCGTGACGAATCCTTGAGAGCGCTGCCAACGAGTCCATTCGGAGTCCCCTTTTCACGTGCACTTTCACCGCAGGGTTGGGCCAGGTTCCTGGCAGAGCCGCTCGTCGGTAGAGGCGGAGACGATGAGGAATCGGTAAGTCGCTTTTTTCAACGCCGGTTCGGAGCCGAGGCGAGTCGTATTTTCGCCCAAGCGATGGTGGCAGGGATTTCCGGAGGAGATGCGGAGCAACTGGAGTTGAAGTCCTTTGCACCCCGGTTGAAGGAATGGGAACAGCGGTATGGCAGCGTTTTGATGGGTTTTCTTCGATCGCCTCGTCCGTCAGGAGTTCCTTTTCGTGGGGCCGGTACTTTTCAACAGGGGATGGAATGCCTTCCTCGGGCGCTCGCGGCTGAACTTGGGACGGATTTCCATCCAGATACCGCAGTAACGTCCCTGGAGCCCTCCAGTAACGGTTGGAGACTGGTTCTCGAGGGGGCGTATCCATCTGATACGGTCGAGGTGGATGGCGTGGTTTTGACATTACCGGCAGGTCCTGCCGGGCATCTGCTGGGGCCCCGTTTTCCACTCGCCAACGATCTTCTGGGGCAGATACCATACGTTTCCATGGCAGTCGTACAAATTGGTTACGATTCCAATTTGTGCCAGAAACGCCCAGATGGGTTTGGATTTCTGGTCCCCGAAGCGCACGGGTTGCCGATCCTCGGCACGATCTGGTCCTCGACCATCTTTCCCTGGCGAGCTCCTGATCCTCATTCCCTGGCCACCGTTTTTCTCGGAGGAACCCGGAATTCAGCGGTTATCGGCGAGACGGATCAAGTGCTCGTGGATCTGGCGCTCTCCGCGTTGCGAAAGGCGCATGGTAGTGGCTTGAATCCGGTGATGACCGCGGTGGGAAAAGCGCCCGAGGCGATTCCCCAACAAATTCTCGGACATGGGCAGAGAGTCAGCGCAATTCGCTCCGAAATGGCCCTCCATCCCGAATTGGCGCTAGCTGGAGGC
>JBBWWE010000423.1:0-4809 GCA_050256595.1 Planctomycetota bacterium | reverse complement strand
ACAAACACATTTAGTTTGTTATTTTTTACGGAGAGTAAGAACTGGCCGATTGACACATCGCCCAGAGTTTGGCTCACTACCGCCGCGGCCAGAGAGCTCTCTGCCGTGTCAAACCACAGGGAACAGGGGGACATAAATGACTCAAGTACTCGATGAGGCGCGCAAGGCGCGTCTTTTCTGGGCCAGTTGCTTCGCGCTGATTGCGACCTCGGTCGCCTTCGGGGTGATCACATCGTCGATGGGTGATTTCCAGACGATATTCAACCTCACCCCGACAGACGCTGGCTGGGTCGGCGGCGCGGCTCTCGGCGGGTTCGCTGTCGCCATCATCTTGCTGGGACCGGTGATCGAGAAGATCGGTATCGCGGTCTCGCTCAAACTGGCGTTCGTTTGCCACATTCTGGGAATCATCTTGATGATGTACGCCGATGGTTTTTCCGGGTTGATGGCGGGGGCCTCCATCATCGCACTGGGCAACGGTTGCGTCGAGGCGGGCTGCAATCCACTGGTGGCGACCATCTACTCCGATAACAAAACGACCAAGTTGAATCAGTTCCATGTTTTCTGGCCGGTGGGAATCATCATCGGTGCTCTGTTTGGCTTTTGGGTCAGCAATGCAGCTGCAGCAACCGGCGCCGAGTGGAGCCTCTTTGGTCTTTCCGTGATGCAGGCCAAGTTGGGTCTCGTGCTGATTCCGACGCTGATCTACGGATTCATGTTCCTCGGACAGGAAATCCCGCAAACGGAGAGAGTCCAGTCCAATGTTTCGGATGAAGAGGTGACGGCTTCCGTCACTTCGCCGCTGTTCATCCTGATGCTTTGCTGCATGGGTCTGACGGCCACCCTGGAACTGGGCCCCGGCCGCTGGATGGGTGCGATCATGGAACCGACCTTCCAGAGTGCGATGGGGGAAGGAACCACGACTAAAGGTGCAGGGATCCTGGTGCTGGTTTACGGAAGTGGTTTGATGGCGGTGCTGCGTTACTTTGCTGGCGGGTTCGTTCATCGTTTCTCGCCGACAGGGTTGCTGTTCGGTTCCGCCGTTCTGGGTGGGGTCGGACTGTTTGCCATGACTTACGCCGAGAACTTCGGTTCCATCTTCTTGACCGCAACCGTCTTCTACGCTGGTGTCTGCTTCTTCTGGCCCACGATGCTCGGTTTTGTATCGGAGCGAATGCCCAACAGTGGTGCTATGGGACTGTGCTTGATGGGTGGAGCCGGCATGCTGGTCGTAGGTTACGCGGCGGCACCTGCCATCGGGGCGATCCAGGAATACTACATCAACACTTTTGCTGCCGCGAATCCGGCAGCGGCGGCCGATGCGGCGACCGCTTACGCTGGCAAGATGGCGTTCCGCTGGGTCGCTGCACTGGCGATTCCGCTGGCTCTGTTGTTCTTCAACCTCAACAAGCGTTTCGGAAATGTCGCGGCCTCTGCCGTCGGCAGTTCCAGCAGCGTGGCGGATAACGAGCCAAAAGAGGTCCAAAACAGTTTCTAGTTGAGATCCGGAAACGAGTGAGGAGCGGCCTCGGGGAAACCCGGGGCCGCTTTTTTTGTCGATTCCAGGAACATCCAGCCAGTAGGATTCGTCCGATGGGCAAGGAGGGATCAATTGGTCATGCCAACTTCATGGATACTGGTGGTCGCCCTTTCCCTCTCCTCGACACTGATTCCGGAGCAGCTATCTGCTCAGGAGCAAGAACGCGAGACTTTTCGCGTTTCCCACCTTGGAAAGGAGTTGCCGGAGTTAGTCGTCGAGGAGGGCGGCCGCTGGTTCAACAGCGAGCAGAACCTCCGACTGGCTGATCTGCGAGGCAAACCGGTGCTGGTCGTCTATACGATCCCTGGCTGAGAGTCGTGCGCCCCCGCGTTGCCGAGCCTGGTCAGGTGGCATCAAGAACTGGGTTCCGAAGTTCTTTCGATCATCACCGTTTTCTCATACACCGCTGCAACTCCAGATAAGGCGATGAGTTTCATCCGCAAGAACAAGGTCACCTTTCCGCTGCTGGCCGATGGCCACGGCAATCAGACGCGCCACGGCATACTCTCCTACCCCTCGGCATTCTTTCTCGATTCCCAGGGCAAGGTGCTGTGGCAGGGGATCCTGCCAAGGGATCGATCAGACCCGGGTTCCAACCGTCAATGGCTCGACGATTTATTGAGAAGGGCGGGAGTCGAGCCACCTCCGCCGCCGATCCACTGGCTCGAGTTCGACAAGGGACTCGATGAATCACAGTGGACCTGGGGCAATCGCCTGCTGCTCGTCGAAGCCGAGGGGTGTACCCAGTCGCAGAGGATTCACAAATTACTGGAAGAGGATGAAGAGATCAAAAAACTGGTCGATGGTTTCATCCGGGTCAAGATCGATGGACGCAGTCAACTGGAGATCGCCAAGAAGTACGGAGCCGCCTGGCCCGGCGATCTGGTCATCATCGACCCCGACGACAGGGTGCTATTTCGTTACTGGGACGATTTCAAGGACATCGCTGCGCTCAGGAGAGCGCTGCGTGTGAATGGCGACGACTAGCGCTCGCTCATCAAGGGCAGGCGGGGCTGGTGGCGGGGCAATCGAGGGTTGCTGCCAGTGGATCGGGTCCACACCCCGGATACGGGGCATCCGGTGGCGGCGATCCGGGCACGAACAGAGAGTTCAAGCCGTACACCATGTCAGCGATATTGAAACTGCCATCGTCATTGATATCACAACTCTCGATGCAGTTCGGGGTCACGCCACCGGGCACGAAAAGAGCGTTGAGACCGAACACGATGTCTGCAACGTTGTAACTTCCGTCCTCGTTGGTATCTCCACGGACGAAGCGAATCACCGAAGCCCCGGACCCATCCTGATAGATGAGTGAGTAGGGGGGAACCCCGGGGAACTCACGCCACTGGTAGGTGATATCGATGCCGTGAGTGGTGCGATTGAACTCGGGATACAGGGTGCCGCGTATGGTTGGGTAGATGTATTTGTGCTGACCGAGATCAGACGGCTGTAATAGCTGGGTGATGGTGAACTCGGGGGAAGTGGTGGCTTTTTCGGCAAGTACCAGTTCCCCTTCCGAGGAAAGATCGCGGTAGACGGCATAGACGGTGCCGGTGAGCTCGTCACAGCCGATGTTGAAGATCTTGTAATTGGCGATGTTGGTGAACTGGGCGCTGGTGGCCTCGAACAGAATCGTCTCGTCACTCCAGCCGTTGAACTGGTCCCACATCCGGTAGCGAAAACTCCACAGCGGTGACGAGCTGTTGGCATCGACGACGTAGGCGCAGTGAACCGATCCGAGCGCATCGCTGGAGACCCAGCCGAAGTAGTCGTTGGTACCGTCGGTGTTCCCGAGTACGAACGAGTCCAGTTGCCAGGCACCGACCGGATCGTAGATCCGGTGCTCGTACTGCCCCTCGCCGATGTTTCGGTAGAAGGTGCAGTGAATGCGGCCGCCGGTGTCGACGGCCAGTCTCGTATTCTGGGCGCTGGCAGAGGGACTGATGGCACCGACATCGGTGAAGGCATCGTTTTCCGCGTAGGGTTGGTCGCTGCGCAACAGGTGATCGACCCAACTATTGGGATGATGGCCAGCGATCCACACCGTGTTGTCGCCATCGATGAGGATGTCCATAGCCGAGGTGCGTGAGTTGAGCGGTGCCCCGGTCAGAACGCTGATCTCGACGATATCAGAGCGAAAGCCGGTGACTGGATCATAGCGGCGATAGAACTGGCGGAAGTAAGAAGGATAGGTGTAGCGACCCCAGAGAACGTGCAGGATGCCCTGGTCATCGATGGCCACCGAGCAATTGCTGGCAGGATCGGGGCCGATGAGCCCGCTGTCGGCATCGTTGAGGTTCTGGGGAAGGGTGGTCCAGTTACTGCCCCCATCGGTCGATTGCTGCACGATCAACGGAGTCTCTCCCGCTGCGGTTCGCTCGAGCGAAACGACATAAAGGTTGCCGTCAGCATTGCGCACCATGTTATGAGCGGTGTTGCCTCCCGATGAAGCCTGATCATCCGTGTGCAAAACGACCTGTCCTGGCAATGCATCGGTGGTCAGAACCAGCATCGACAGCACAAGTGTTGCCAGGACGGGCAGCGAGAGAATCGAGAATCGTTTCATCGCGTTCCTTCTCTCTAAGGACAGGCCAGGTACTCGGCACAGTCGAAAGTGTCGTCGGTCGGATCGGGTCCACAATCGAAAACTCCCGGAGGAGGTGGAGTGGCCGATCCACTCACGAACAGGGCGTTGAGCAAGAACACCGCGTCGGCGACGTTGACACTGCCGTCATCGTTGATATCGGCACTATCATAGCACTCTGGTTGAGGAGAACCGGGTACGAACAGGCCATTCAGCAACCGCACGGCATCCGCAATATTGACGCCCCCATCTCCATTGACGTCACCGCGTCGAAAAATTTCCTGTGGCGGAGCTGAACTGGCTCCGAGAGCTTCGAGGTAGAGTCCCATCAGGACACTGTGTTCGCCGCTGTAACCGCCGAATTCCCACGACTGTGCGATCACCTCGCCGTAGGGATCGTCGGTGGCGTAAAAGTTCCCGGTGTTGTAACCGAGTCCCGATTGCTGCCAGATGGCACCACTATTGATTCCCGCCTGATCCGGTGTCAGAGGGTCGGCAGGGATCAGTCGGTCGGTCCAGTCACTGCCGGCCTGATCCTGGTTATAGGCCGCGTCCATTCCGGTCAGATCGAGGGCATCGTAGGACAGCCCGATCAAATCGAGCAACGTATCATCGCCGTCGACAACCCCGTCCCCGATCCCGTCCCAGGCGGCAAACGGGGTCTGTCCGCAGTACCCCCATA
>JBBWWE010000422.1:0-9649 GCA_050256595.1 Planctomycetota bacterium | reverse complement strand
GATCGACCCCTGGGGCCAGAACTTTGCCGTGTTTGATTCCGTCGACGAAGGTGAATGCGCACGCATCGTCAGTTCCGGTCCGGATGGAGAACCCGGATCTGAAGACGACATCAGCTGGCAGATATTAAAGGATGGGCGTGTCGAAGAACTGATCGTACAAGAGAAGCCCTAGTTCAGGACCTGTTCGGATAAGTTCATTCTGACTCGAGTTCGATCACCGTGTCGACGACTTCGCTGGGACCAACCATCACCTCGAACGGAGCAACCGGCAGGAATCCTGGTAGTTGTCCTACAGCGACCTCGTAGGGTCCGGGGGCGCTGACCAGAACTCGATAGCCAACCCCGGTACGACCCCGTGTCACCACCGTGCCGCCATGTCCCTGCGCCTGAATCGTCGGATGCCATTGCAGATCCCAGGGCACCGATGTGCCCTGCTCTTCCAGATACAAGAGCATCCCCATCGCCGGCTCGAGCAACATCGTGAATGCGTTATCACCACCCGGGGTCACTTGCTCCACTTGATGCTTGGGGCGGTACGCAACATCCGAGCACGACAGCATCACGGAACCGATCGGCACCTGGAACTCGAAGTAACCGTTCTCCCCGGAACCCACCGGAACAGCTCCAGCACCGGGAACCCCGGGAGCATGTACCGGAGCCCAGCGAATCAGATTTGGAGTCGCAACACCGCTTCCGTCCGCCAACATTGTCTGTACCGAGATATCGACGGGCTGAGGAAGCTCTATGTACACATCAGACAATCCCTCTTCGCCGACCTCGAACAGATCTCCATATCCAACTGGCAAGATCAAAATCCCATAGGTGCCTTGTTTCACCATTACAGGACCCCAGTACCAGAGGGTCCCATTGTCACCTGCTTCACTTTCCATCGCCGAGTTCGGGATCACGACGGTATCGTGAATCGGATCACTGCCTGGACCGGTAGGTCGTATCCGTACCGAGAAGAAGTTGAGATACCAACCAGCGGGAATGAAAACACTCCCTGCAACTTCGACCCGTTCCTCGTCATCGAGAGGAATCTCCAGTTGTAACTCGAGAAGATCACCAACGATGAGATCGAACTCGATCTCATCAAAGACCTCTGGCTGGTGGGCCCAGTGACCCGCTTCCAGGGAAGCCCTCCAGCTTCCCGATAACACTCCCTCGACCAGTTGGGTGGTACCGGCCGTGACGGGAACCTCGAGGTAAGGGGCACCATTCACGCCTATTTCTCGTAAGCGAAGCATCACACCTTCACGCTCCGCGTCTCCGACGAAGATGAGATTCAGCGACCCGCTGCGCTGGAGAGTCAATTCTCTCTCTCCGCCATCGACCAGGTCCACGGTGACACGTTTCCATTCATGACCTGCAGCACGAGCGTGGATGGCAACCGCAGATCCGGTCAAACCGATCCTTCCATCGAGAGCCACCGGTGATTCCTCCGCGATGATCCGAGAATCTTGTGGGAGAGCCCAGCCAGGATGCGGCAGCGAACTGCGGGTGTAGTCCTTAGCGCGTACTACTTCCACATCGGTCAACTCCTGCCCTGTTTCGGCCGAAAGGAGATGCAGTATCGCCAGAGCGTCGTAGCGGACCACGACCCGGACCGAACCTGTCGAGCCAGCTGCCAGAGGAGCAGTCGGAGAGATCACCCTCGCAGGCTTTCCCTCCAACATCGCACTGAAGAACCGAATGGACGCAGACTGTGGAATGTTGGTCGCAAATTGCCCCTTGCTGACGGGGATCGATCTGGACTCCTGAGAAACTCCGATCTGAAGATGACCGGAAAGCGACGGACCCGCTTCGGGGGTATTTTCAACCACCACTTGCCCGTAAACACGCACCATTCCTTCCGGAACGGTTCCTGAACCTGCTCGCGATGACCCTCCACGAGAATTGCCTCTTGATCGTCCAGAACCACGGCTCGCAGTTGGTTTATTTCCTTGATTCCCGGTGGTGTCCTTCGTTTCGAAATCGCCATCCGATCCGAAAGAACCTTCTGTGCCAGTGGCTGGCTGATCTCCTGCTCGGAAACGTCTGCCCGTTGGGGAGCGATCGTCTATCCCCTGGCTCCCTGATCCCACACCAGAGAGACCGGACCCCGATCCCGTCCCCCCGCTATCGGGGCTCTCCGTTGTGGAGGTCCCCCCGGCGACAGAATTTACACCGGATTCGTAACCGGTCCCGCCATCACCCGTATTGCCATTGGCAACAGGGCCGGGATCTTCAGGAAGCAGTAGGAAAACCGCCACCACGAGGGCGAGGATGAAACCTCCCGCGATGAACAGGTTACGGGGATTCAAGGATGGTCCTCCGGTGAAACACGGGTCTATTCGATTGTACACACTTGCAATCATGCATCATTGTCCGGTGGGTGGAATCCTCTCTAACTTTCCATCGATCGAACTCAGCAATATTTCCTGACCTTTTTCCAGCGTTACCTCGACTGGTTGTGAAGCCCCGTAAATTGAAAGTTGCTGGTCTCTGGAAGGCAGTAGTCGCACCTGTGTGAGTTCGCCATCTTGCCACGCAAGAGAGACTTCCACCCCAAATCGGGTGCGCAAACCACTGACCTTGCCTTGTTTGGACCATGCCGTTGGGAGTGCCGGAAGCAAGCGCAAAACACCCCCGTGTGACTGCACCAGTGCTTCGGCGATGCCGGCGGTCGCACCGAAGTTGCCGTCGATCTGAAACGGTGGGTGATCGTCGAGAAGGTTGGGCAGCGTCGACTTGGACAGTTGTAACTGGATACTCTCGCCGACTTTCGCCCCATCACCGAGTCGAGCAAAGAAGTTGAGGAGCCAGGCGCGACTCCAGCCGGTGTGACCTCCACCGTTGGCGAGTCGGAACTCGATCGATCGGCGCGCCGCAGCGATCGATTCCGGGGTCTGCTCGGGAGTCCACTCCTCGCCTGGATAGAGCGCATAGAGGTGACTCATGTGGCGGTGTCCCGGCTGCATCTCTTGCCACGGTCGCGACCACTCCAGGATGCGGCCATCCGTTCCGATCTTCGGCCGGGCCATCTGATCCCTGGAAACACGGATCCTGGAAACCATTTCGTCATCGATGCCAAGTACCTCGGCACTGGCGAGGGTGATGGTGAAGAGATCCCAGATGATCTCCTGATCCATCGCATTGCCCATCCCGACATCCGCAACCTGTCCATCCGGAGTCCGGTAGGCGTTTTCGGGCGAGGATGAAGGTCCACTGACCAGTTTCCCTGTCCGGGGATCCTCGACCAGATAGGCCAGAAAGAATTCGCTGGCGCCTCGCAGGACCGGCCACGCCCGATCCCTCAGGAACTCCTCATCGCCACCGTACTGATAGTGCTCCCAGAGATGTCGACACAACCACGCTCCGCCCAGCGGCCACAGTCCCCAAACCGTCCGACCGATGGGAACGGTAAAAGCATGGACGTCACTGGTGTGATGAGCGACCCACCCCGGCGCATCGTAGAGTTCCTGTGCCGTTTGTGATCCACGAGCCATGAGTGCCTCGATGAAGTCAAAGAGCGGTTCGTGACACTCGGCCAGGTTGGTCATCTCTGCCGGCCAGTAGTTCATCTGGAGATTGATGTTGGTGTGATAGTCACTGTTCCAGGGCGCCGAGATGTGATGACTCCAGATGCCCTGCAAGTTGGCCGGAAGACACCCGGGTCTCGAAGACGAGATCAGCAGGTAGCGCCCGAACTGGAAAAAGGTCGCCACCAGGTCGGGGTCCTGCTCTCCCTGTCGAATCCTGCTCAATCGTAAATCAGTCGGAATAGAACGCTTTGATTCCCCACCAAGAGAAAGGGAGACCCGTTGCATCAACGATCGATGATCGGCCGACTGTCGCTGGCGCAACCGCTCGTAACTCTCGGTTGGTGATGGCCCGGTCAAGACACCTGCAGCGTGTAGCCGCGTCAGTTTTTGCGCCTCGAACTGGCCCTCCGGATCACTATCTGCGGTGATCACGAACAGCACCGAATCGGCACCTCTGAGTGAGACTCCGCCATCCACCATCCTCAACAGACCACCTCGAGCCACGATGCTCAACTGGCACTCGAAATGCGCTCCCGGGAATTTATCGCCGTGAGATGCCTGACCACCAAAACGCATCCATGCATGATTTTTGTCGATGCGAATCGGTTCAAGCAGAGCACCTCCCGTTTCGCGCGAAATTCCAACATCGATGGAGATCGATCCCCGTTGATTCGCGTCGAGAATCGCCGCTACACATTCATCGGGACGGCTCGAGATCACCCGCCTGCGGTATGCGATTCCGTTGGTCGTGAACTCTTCTGTAGCCTGGGCTTCATCGAGGTCGAGCCAGCGACGATAGTTCGACACTTCATTCAGGCCGGACTGGTGGACTTCCAGATCGGCCAGGGTCTGGTAGGAGCGTGTCCAGCGAGCAGACATGAACTGCTTCTGTAGCAGTTTCTGCGCCTCCACCACCTCGCCGTCAAAGATGAGTTTCCGAGCCTTATCGAGATACTGATGGGCGCCGTGACGAACCCGGTCTGCAGGAGTGCCTGCCCAGATCCCATCTTCATTCAACTGCAACTTCCAGTGGCCCGGCCCACCCAGCACCATCGCGCCCAGACGACCGTTGCCCACCGGTAATCCGCGCGTCCAGGTCTTTCCAGCAGGAGATCGATACCAGAGCAGCTGATCGCCCTCTGGTCGTTGTGTGTGTTCGCTGACTACGATCCCCCCGCCAGGGGCTATTGCTCCATCGCCCTGTGTCGCCAGGTATTTCCGTGCCAGCAACGTCGCATGCAATGAATCGCTCGGAACCGGCCAGTCCTTCCATTTCAGATCATCGCCTTTACGGCCAAGCCAGGTTCCTCCGGCCAGATCGATGAATCCTGTCGGACCTTCCAGCGACACGGTTCCCGAGGTGATCCCCCCGGCACCTCCGGTATCGTAGATGCGAATACAGATGAGATTGGCACCTTCGCGCACCAGTTCTGCGGGGATGGTGTAGATGCGATCGACATTCCAGGCTGACTTCGGCGCGGGCGGAAGTTGCCCCACTCCTCCAACCTTGCGGCCGTTGAAATAAGTTTCATCGGCATCATCGATGCGACCGGCGTGAAGAATCAGTTCCTGCCCGGCCCACATGGAGGGCAACACGACGTAGGCCCTGAGCCACGCGAATCCATCATGCTCACCAAACACGGATTCCCAGCGACCGGGAACCGGTATCAGTTGCCAGTCTTCCGGCTCTACCGAGAGGACACCCGGGGCGAATCCGCCAACAAGACAAGCCAGAATCAGCGCAACTATCTTTGAAGAGATCGACATCGAGAATCCTCCTCACTTCAGGATGCACTGGCGATGACCGGGGTCCAAGCACGATCGTCGAGCCGGCCAATCAAAAAAGGCCCGATCTCCTGTCAGGAGATCGGGCCTCATGGTCAACATCGATCACGTCTTCAACTAAGACGCGTATTTCGCGTTTCAGCCATAGGGTTTCGTCCGCGGAGTAGAAACTTCCTTGTCAGCGAGGATCTCGTCGACCGCTTTCTTGACGTAGTTTTCCCCGGACCTGCGATTGTCAAATGCACCCTGGTAGAGAACCTTACCATTCTTGATCACGAAACAGTGGGGCGTGCGCTTGGCACCGAACTTCTTGCCCACCGTGCCATTAAAATCGGTCAGGATCTTGTGCTCGACACCGTACTGCTTCGAGAACTTCTTGAGTCCCGCGATGGTGTTGTTCTTGGTCGAGCAGACCGAGAACCACTGAACACCCTTGTCCTTGTAAGAGGCAGCGAGGTTCTGAACCTTCTTTGCCTTGTAAAGAGGTTTGACCGCCGGACAGCCGGATTCGGTCCATTCCAGCACGATCAACTTGTCCTTGTAGTCAGAGGACTTGAAAGTCTTCCCATCGAGATCCTTCAGTTCAAAACTGAGTCCGGGAGCTTCCTTCTTGGCTGAATCCTGGGTTTTCTCGTCGGCCTGCAGCAATCCCGCACCGACACCCAGTGACAGCACGAGCGCCAACAGGAGAAACTTCGACATCGTCTTCATCGGCCGCTTCCTTTCTTGTTTCCAGAACCGGGCTCCGGCGGTCCACTCCTCGCTGCCTGCTCAGCCCGGACAATAATGGCAGGCATCCCGGGTACCGGTCCCTTGGCCTTCCCCGGAGTGGGTACCAGTGTCGCACCGAGAACCCTGTATTGGAAGCCCGCCCCTAGCTCCTCGACGGAGAATCTGACCTGCCAGCCACGGACCGATCCCGCCCCCGCCTCGGCATCTGGAAGCCAGGGCTTCACCTGTGCTTCCTGGATGATCCCTGCTTCCAGACCATGGGGGTAGGCAACCCACTGTACCGGTACCGCCGGACGACGATCAGACCCCTCGCGATGCCACCGCACCACCCAGGTTCCGCTTCGGACTCGACCTGAATGTGCATCGGGAAACCAGTCGACCTGGTAACGGAAACCGCGAGCCCCGGCAGCTTCGACCGGATAGCGATCCTTCCATCGTGCTAGCATCGCCGATCCCTCTTTATCGGTGATCGGTTTGTCGCCGCGCGTCAGTTTCAGGCTAGTTCGGCTCTCGCCGTAAATGCAGGTGGTCTTACATACTTGCCAGATCACTAGCAGGGGAATCTCTACCCTGGCAACCGCATCCTCACCATCGACAGGAGCAGCAGGTTGAATACGGTAGCGAAGTAAGAACGGCTTCTTGTAACCGATGGAGATGAGATCTCCCGGTTCCACCATTCGAACGGGAACAGGAAAATCGGGATCTGTCACTTTCCATCCGGCGGGGAGGTCCCAGATCGCCTCGGGTGGATCCCCGCCATCTCGCGATGAGTGCCAGTAGCCATGCCAGCCTGCGGTCGGTTCCACCAGCACGCCCACTTCGAAGGAAACTCCCGGCTGGTAGGTCCTCACTGCGCTGAAGAGACGTACCGAGCATGGGTCTTCTGCGGCAAGTTCGTCGAGAATCCCATCCTGTCCAGATAAGAAACTGGCACTGGAAATCACCAGCAGTAGCAGACAGACGATCCTCGACAGTTCGATGGTCGACATGATTCCTCCCACGGTGGTTCGAGCATCTCTTCCGACGACGAAGCACACCGAGACCTGTACCATGCCCCGGCGTCGATGACGCCGCAAGTAACTGGAAGGTGACCCGATGGGTGAGGCCACACCTTTAGCGCTATGGATCCGTGTGCTGCGCATACTTGCGATCCTCTTCTGTCTCTTCCTCATCTTCGGCTGGAGGCTGGAACGGAAAATGGTCTTCATTCCATCGACCCCCTGGGATGAACCGTTGCCCGGCGATGCGAAGGAAGTCGAGTTCGTCAGTGCCGATGGCACCGAACTCTCCGGGGCCTGGTTCCCCGCCGAGCAAGCCAGCGCGGTGCTCGTGTACTGTCACGGAAACGCCGGCAATATCTCTCATCGCTTCGATATCGCCAGCCACTGGCAGAAATGTGGCTGGTCGGTGTTGCTCTTTGACTACCGCGGCTACGGACGCTCGAAGGGCAATCCGACCGAGAAGGGGATCATTGCCGATGCCCGGGCCGCGATCGCCTTCACTCGTCGTCTATCAGGAAAAAATGTGGTCGCCTTCGGCCGTAGCCTCGGCACCGTTCCCGCCGTCGTTCTCGCCGCCGAAGGTGAGGCGTGCGGGCTCATCCTCGATTCCCCACCCCTCAACGGACGTGCGATGGCAGATGTGATCATGCCGATCCCTGGCATGGGAATGCTGATGCAGGCACGTCTCGACAACTCGGGAAGGATCGGTTCCATCACCTGTCCGCTGCTGCTGCTGCACGGCGATGCGGATGAAATCGTGCCCTACGAACAGGGGATGGAACTCCACCGTCTGGCCCCTGATCCGAAACAACTGGTAAAGATCCCGGGGGGCCAACACAACGATTCACGCCGAAGTGGTGTCGCCTTCGAAGCGGTCAGAGATTTCCTCGCCGGACTTCCCGGAAAGTAGCACCGTGCTCCAGCGATGCACCTGGTGCAAGGGTGGTGGTTGGGACCAGACAGATGGCGGAGACAGGAACCAAGATCAGGTCTGGTAGTCTTGACCCGACTTCATCAACTCGACTCCAGGCAATGAAAGAGCAGCCAGTTCCTCGACGATTTCATCGAACTGATTCGCCTTCAGATGCACCGCGAGGAATTTTAATTGATCCGGGTCGGGAGCCTTGGCCCGCTCTGACTCGAAGGTGACGGAAGTCAGATGCTTGGACACATCGGCGAGCCACTGTAATCGTCTCGGAAAGGCCATCTCCAGTACCACCGTCGATAACCCCTGTAGTTCATGACAGCATTGCCAGATCTCATCGGTCGGCCCGGTGTCCGTGATGATGACACAGGCGCTCGAATCATCCTCGATGACGTAGGCCACCGTCTCGACGATGTGGTCGACAGGAACCGCGGTAATCCTCTTGCCGTCCACCTCGACCGCAACACCCGGATGGATGATCTCCAGCCGCATCAAATCTTGCCCTGACTCCTCGCAGATTCGAAGGAAATCAGGCCAATGACGGTCATTGAGCAGGTCCTGCCTGAGACTGGTGGCGGTCGTCTCGGTGGCATAGATCGTCACAGGTTCAGCCGATTCCATGCCCACACCAAAGTGATTATCCAGAAATGTCGGCAGGCTGGCGACATGATCGCTGTGTGAGTGAGTGATGAAGACGTGCTTCACACCCAACTGCATGGAGAGATCAGAATGGAATCCGACACTGCCGGCATCGATGCAGACGCACTGATCAACCAGATAGGAACTGAGCAACTGGGCTGGACCATCTCCGCCCACTGTCGAGGGAAGCAACTGCAGTCTCAAGATTCAGCTCACTCTTCGTTTATCGCTGGCGGTCAATCGTAACGCGAGCAGTCTGGTCAGCCCGAGTACCATTCGAAAGGCGGTACGATCACCATGATCGAGCAAACTCTTGAACCGCTCGATGGAAAAACGACGCAATCGAGAATTCGATACAGCCACGACGCTTGCGGTATGAGCCTGGTCGGAGACCACCCCGATCTCGCCAAAAGAACTGAGGTCCGAGAGCCTCGCAAGAACCGTGGGATTCTCACCCTCGGTCTTGATCACATCGAGAGTTCCCTCGGCAATGATGAAAAAATCTTTGGGGGGTTCACCTTCGTGGATGACCACATCTCCTGCCTCGACGTTGATCTCCTCGGAATAACCGAGCAGCGCACCGATTTCATCCGGCACGAGTCCCTCGAACAGGGGAACGGTGGAGTATCGTTCGTAACGTGGCGCGTCCAAGTGCCTCCTGGAAAAAGTGGTCGTCAGATTCGATTTCACCGACTTGACGGGAACCACGCTACACCCCGACCTGCGATTCGACAACAGGGGGTCTGGCCCGAGGAGGAATCCACCAGGGCCAACACAACCCACCAGCGATACGTCTGGCGTAGCGAGGGTCAAATTACTGAGGAAAACGGTACGTCACCTGTATAGATCAGGGACAACTGGCGTACTCATCGCAGGTTCCCCCATCCGCTGCGACATCGACACCACAGCCGGGGTAGGGGCCCGCAGGCGCAGGAGAACCGGGGCAGAAGACTGCGCACAGAATCCGTACCGCATCCGAGATGGATACGTTGCCACTGTCATCTGCATCGAGCGCATTGAAACAGGTGGTCGAGGTGAACAGG
>JBBWWE010000421.1:0-1669 GCA_050256595.1 Planctomycetota bacterium | reverse complement strand
GCAAACTGATCGGATCGCTCGGTGGCGCCTCGACCAGTCACACCGAAACACCTGGCCCTGGAACTTACGAGTACTGCATGTATGTCCGGATTGGTGATGGCACCGGCCCCACCGTCTGTTGCAACATCGTGGTTCCGGAACCACTGTCGGGAATCGCCTGTTCGACCTTTGGAGATGGAAACGATCTCTCCTGGACC
The DNA here is from genome assembly GCA_050256595.1 of Planctomycetota bacterium. GTDB lineage: Bacteria > Planctomycetota > UBA8108 > UBA1146 > UBA1146 > UBA1146. The sequence continues at coordinate 1,472 of JBBWWE010000421.1, read as the reverse complement.
AACGGTGAAACCTACGACGTGGTGCATATCTATCGAGATGGCACGCTGGCGGGGATCGTCGATGGCGACCAGGAAAGCCACACCGACTTCCCACTCGGGCCGGGTACCTATGATTACGAAGTCGTGGCAACGCTGGCAGGTTCCCAGACCGCTCCGATCTCCTGTTCGGTGACCATCCTGGCACCACCGATCAACCTGGCATGTACTTTCTTCGGTGCTCCCATTCATCTCGACTGGGAGAACAACGCCTCCTACGACACGATTCACATCGAACGCAACGGTGTGCTGATTTCTTCGATCTCGGGTAACGCGACCAGTCAGATCAACGTGGTCCCGGTTGAAGGTACCTATTCGTACCGGATCTGGGGACAACACTCCGACGGGATTACCACCTCGACCACCTGTTCTGGTTCCGTGAAGGCTTTCTTGCGCGGAGATGCAAACTCGGACACCAACTGCGACATCGCAGATGGAATCTGGGTACTCAACTGGCAATTTATGAATGGCCCAGAACCCACATGCTTGGATTCTGCGGATTACGATGACAACGGAACCGTTACCATTGGTGATGCGATGTTGATGATCTTCTACTACCTTAATGCGATGGGATCACCGACCGTTCCACCCTCTGCGCCCTATCCGGACCCAGGGTTGGACACGACCGATGACGTTCTCGACTGCATCGATTCGCCATACTAGATAACTGCGTTTCACACAAGCAAGTATCTTGCCAAACCCCGCGTGATGATGGATCACGCGGGGTTTGTTTTTTTGTTGCAAGCATCGCCGCAACAAAACGCGAGGATGTCGAGACTGCATCGATGGTGTATGCTAGGTCAAAAGATCAATTAAAAATTGAGTCACCTGATCGTGAAAGGCATCCTCTTGAAACGCGCTGGACCGAGTCTGAATGGCCAGATGAACGGGGTAACGCCCTTGATCTCGGGCGCATACGGACCGGTCTGCGTCTCCTGCCCGATCCGAAATCACTGCCGCAAGATCTGTGATCTGATCGAAAATTTGCTGCCCAGCATGGAAAAGGCACGGGTCGATGCGGAGGATATTCCGCGACTGTTCATGGGAATTCGAACCGTCAATGTCATGCTCGACAACATCGAGATGCTGACTCCCCGTCAAAGGCAAGTGGTGCAACTTTATTACCGAGAATCGCTGATGCAGCAGGAGATCGCAGAGAAACTGCATGTATCCCAGCAAGCCGTAGCAGACTCCCTGGTGCGTGCCCGTCGAGCCGTGGGGCGTCATTTTGGAGCAAAGGAGATGGCCCGGAATTCACAGCAACCCCCTCCCTTCAGTACCGGATAGGGAATTGTTCCCGGCCTGCCACTGCCTCTCTTGCCCTGATTGACACGATCCTTCTCCCGGATAGAATTCAATATAGTGATGAAATGGACAGTTTCGGGTTCCGAGTAGTTCTCTTTTCGGACGACGGAGTCCCCTGACGACCTTGTTTC
>JBBWWE010000420.1:0-3887 GCA_050256595.1 Planctomycetota bacterium | reverse complement strand
CCATCTGGCAAGGACACTGGTCCTTCATCACCCCACAACTACCTGAGATCCCCGACCAGAATCGCCACAACCCCATCGATGCTTTCATCGATGAGAAGATCGCCGCCGCGGGACTGACGGCGAACGGCCCCGCCCCACCCGAGACACTCATTCGCAGACTTCATCTCGATCTGATCGGATTACCCCCGGAGCCTCAACGCGTCGCTCGTTTTGTCCAGGACCATGGAAAGGACCCGGAGGGCGCATGGCACCAGCTCATCGACGAGGTACTTGCCTCCGATCGATTTGGTGAGCGGTGGGCGAGCGTATGGCTCGATCTGGCCCGCTATGCCGACACCAAGGGGTACGAACAAGATGGCAACCGTAGCATCTGGCCCTGGCGTGACTGGGTGATCCAGGCTTTTGATCGTGATCTTCCCTTTGATCAGTTCACCATCGAACAACTTGCCGGCGATCTCCTCGATGCACCGCAAGAGTCGAATCGCCTCGCGACCGCTTTCCACCGCAACACCATGACCAATGACGAGGGGGGCACCCAGAATGAAGAGTTCCGGGTCGCCGCCGTGGTCGATCGCGTCAATACCACCATGCAGGTGTGGCAAGGATTGACTGCAGGGTGCGCACAGTGTCATGACCACAAATACGATCCGATGTCGCAGATGGAGTACTACCAGTTGTTCGACTTCTTCAATCAAAGTTCCGACGCGGATCTGAACAATGAACATCCGGTCCTCTCGATACTGGGCATTACCGACAAGAAGCAACTCGTCCCCGCCAAGAAAAAGGAGGAGGACGCCCTGAAGATCCTCGATGAGGCAGCGAGGGAACTGGAGATTCCCGAGCCAGAACCGATCTCTCCGGAATCCTCGACGCTCGATGTCATCGCCTTCAGCGGCCAGATGCCGCCTTTTTGTGTCGAGATGGGAGATGGAGGCAATCGAGATTGGCCGTGGGTCGAGGCTCCCGAGGATGCTCCCGAGGGGATCGACCAGGTGATCCGACAAGAAGCTCCGGCGGGTCAGGTACGCCAGGTCTTTTTCGAAAAGTCTCTTCACCCTCATGTGGTCGCCGAGGGAGATACCTACCACATCGATGCGCGGATCCTGGAGGTGCCCGAATCGATGAGTCTCCAGGTGCGCCTCGACGACGAGACCGTCTGGGAACACCGCGCCTACTGGGGTGTGACTACGTTTTCCCACGGCGTCGATGGCGAGCCGTCACTCCTTCGCCATGGAGATCTTCCTGCAACCGGTGAATGGGTTCATCTGGAGGTCGATGCCTCGAAGATCGGTATCGAGGTCGGGAAAACGGTGCTCGGAATCGCCATGACCCAGACAGGTGGGAAAATCGAATGGGGAGGAGTCCGCAGGAAAAGTAGCCGCCCCACAGAACGCGCAGACCTGTGGTCTTATCGAGCCTTTGTCGATCGCTGGAGTGAAAACCCATCCGATCTGTTCGAGGCGCCGATCAGAGCAGCCCTCGTCGCCACACGTAGCGAAAACACGGAGAAAGACAGCGACGCAGTGGATCTGGAAATCTGGTGGAAGAAGGAACTCTCCCCCGTAGGAAGACGTTTACTGAAACCGCAGCAACAAGCATACGATCAGGTGCTGAAGGAGAAGAACACCATCGAAGCCAGGGCGGTTCCTGTTCCGGTGATGGTCGATCTTGCTCCTGATAAGTTGCGATCCACCCATATCCTCGAGCGCGGTTACTACCTCGCTGCCGGCAAACAGGTTTCTGCCGATGTGCCGCAGTTCCTGCCGCCGATGGAAGAGGATACCGCACGCCATCGACTCTCTCTGGCTCAATGGCTGCTGTCACCCGAGAACCCGCTAACTGCACGGGTTCACGTCAACCGAGTCTGGGAACAACTGTTCGGCATCGGTCTGGTCGAAACACTGGAGGATTTCGGCACCCAGGGAGCCCTCCCAAGCCATCGGAAACTACTCGACTGGCTCGCCGTGACCTGGCAACAAGAAGATCGCTGGAGTCACAAGGCACTGCTTCGACGCATCGTCACCAGCGAGACCTACCGCAGAAATGCGCACAGCACGCCCGAACAGCGTCAAGAAGATGTCAGAAACCGACTGCTCACCCATGCCACTCGCATCCGTCTCCCCGCCGAGGTGGTACGAGATCAGGCTCTCGCGATCGGGGGAATCCTCTCGGCAAAGAAGTTCGGCCCTCCGGTATTTCCGCCCCAGCCGGATGGAGTCTGGCAGGTGGTCTACAACGGCGCTGGCTGGCGTGAAAGTGCTGGCGAAGACCGTCTTCGGCGCAGTCTCTATACTTTCTTCCGCAGAACCGCCCCTTATCCAACGTTGCTCACCTTCGATGCACCGAGTCGAGATGTCTGCCAGCCGAGGAGGATTCGCACCAACACTCCGCTTCAGGCACTGGTGATGTTGAACGATCCCGTTTCCATAGAAGCCGCTGCGGGGCTGGCCAGAATCTCTTTCCAGCATTCGAATGAAATGACCCTGGCGATCACTCATGCCTTCGAAAGGGCAACTTGCCGCCATCCTACCGAACCAGAACTACAACAGCTGGTGCAACTCTCCCAGCAGCAACACGAAGTGTTCCAGCATGATCCGGAAGCCGCCAAGCGCTTTCTTGAAAGCGGTAACTGGAACATCGAAGATGTGAAACTGCACCCCGTGGCGGCAACCCTGATGGTGGTTGCCAACGTACTGCTAAATCTCGATGAAACTCTGGTGAGAGGTTGAAGATGGACCCGCAATCACAACTTTTCCTCCAGAAGCATCAGGAGGTGACGCGGCGCTGGTTCCTCGGCCAGGTGGGAGTGGGAATCGGCGGGGTGGCACTCTCTTCCTTGATCTCCGATCACAAATCGATGGCAGGCGAGCCGATGCAGGTGTTTCCTGCGCCGCACTTTGCACCGAAAGCACGCCGTATCATCAGCATTCACATGGCGGGCTCCCCTCCCCAGCAAGATCTGTTCGACCCGAAACCACTACTCGATGAACTCAACGGGCAACCGTGCCCCGATGATCTGCTCGAAGGCGTGATCTTCCCATTCATCAAGGGGCACCCGAAAATCCTCGCCAGTCCTTACAAGTTTCACCGCCATGGATCATGCGGTATGGAAATCTCGGAGTTATTGCCCCATCTGGGAGAGGTTGCCGATGAGATCTGCCTGATTCGCTCGATGTACACCGACCAGTTCAATCATGCCCCGGCGCAACTCTTCATCTACAGCGGATCTTCCCGCTTCGGCCGCCCTTCGATGGGCTCATGGCTGACCTGGGGACTCGGCAGCATGAATGAAGATCTCCCTGCCTTCGTCGTGTTCGTCTCCGGAGACAAGACACCCAGTGCCGGAAAAAGTGTCTGGGGTTCCGGGTTCCTGCCGTCGGTCCATCAAGGAGTACAGTGTCGAACCAGTGGTGATCCGGTGCTGTATCTGAGTGACCCTCCTGGAATCGACAGGGAGACCAGGCGACGGACCATCGATGCCATCCAGGGACTCGATCGAATCGCCGCCCAGCGCGACGAGGATGCAGAAACGCTGACCCGTATCGAGCAGTACGAGTTGGCCTTCCGCATGCAAACTTCAGTTCCCCAGGTGATGGACATCTCTCACGAGAAACCCAGCACTCTCGCCGAATACGGTGCCGAGCCCGGAACCAGTTCTTTCGCCAACAACTGCCTGCTGGCACGCCGTCTCATCGAACAAGACGTGCGGTTCGTGCAACTATTCGACTGGGGCTGGGATACCCACGGGACCGCTCCCCATGATGACATCATCACCCAGCTTCCAAAGAAGTGTGCCGAGACAGACCGGCCGGTCGCAGCACTGATCAAGGATCTCAAGCAAAGAGGACTGCTCGATGACACCCTGGTCATCTGGACCGGAGAGTTCG
>JBBWWE010000419.1:0-5820 GCA_050256595.1 Planctomycetota bacterium | reverse complement strand
CGTGATGATGGATTCCACGAGATCGAGACCCTGATCGCTGCCATAGATCTATGTGATCGGATCGATGTGCAGGTGTCCGGAGAGACTGACAAGTTGTCGGTCGTCGGAATCGATGTTCCGGCTTCTGATGAGAATCTGGTGATGCAGGCATTAAGCCAGGCGCGACAGACGAGAGAGATCCCACCGCTACAGATTCAACTGACCAAAAATATTCCGCCGCGCACAGGGCTTGGTGGCGGCAGCAGCGATGCTGCTGCCATGCTGGTGCTTCTGACGGCCTTGTATCCTGCACCCGGCGGGCGTGAGGAACTACACCGGCAAGCGGCGGCGATCGGTTCGGATGTTCCGTTCTTTCTTGGCAGTGGGCCGGCACTGGCCACCGGCAGAGGCGAGATTCTCGAGGCGTTCGAGGGACCGTTCCTGGGAGGGGACCGGGCATACTTCAACTTGATCCTTCCGGAGATCGGTCTGGAAACGTCTGCAGTGTACGCATCCCTGAGCGAACACTTGACTTCCAACGATTCCCATCGCAATTTCTCTGCAGGCGCTTTCCAGGAGAAAACGGCCTGGGTGCATTCCCTTCATAACCGTCTCCTGGACGGAGCCCGGCGGATCGAGCCGTGCATCCGTGAGATCGCCCGGTCTCTGGAGTCGGTATCTCCAGGTCGCTGGACGATGACTGGCAGTGGCTCTTGCTTCATCGTTGCAGCAACGGACCGGGCCGGTTCCATCGGCGATGCGGAGATCCTCCGGCTGCACTTTTGTGGAGCTGCTCAGGGAGCACCGAGATCCGGTGTGCCTGCTGTTGAGATCAAGACGGTCTCCCTCCTGGTGCCCACCTGCTAGGGGGTGCTGAGTCTGCGTAGTTTGCTTAACCGACGAAGAGGAGATCCCCTGTGGATATCACCGAAGTTAGAATCAGTCCCGTAGGGAGTCGCGATGACAAGTTGAGAGCGTTCTGCAGCGTCACATTTGACGACTGCTTCGTGGTTCGTGATATTCGGATCATCGATGGGAACAAGGGCCTTTTCATCGCCATGCCGAGCCGTAAGTTGTCGATCCGGTGTTCCGGCTGCGGTTTCAAGAACGTGATTCGAAGCCAGTACTGCAATAATTGTGGAGATTCGATTCCGCGTGCCCTTTCCGAAGAAGTGGAGCGGGGTCGCACCAAGTTGCACGCAGATATTGCTCACCCGATTCTCACGGAATTCCGCGAACGGATTCAGGATCAGGTGCTGGTCGCCTTCGATCAGCATTTCGAGAAGTTGGATCGCGAGGCAGCGGAATCCGAGCAGCAGCCGGTCGAGGTGGTTGCAGCGACCGGAGGGAGTGCTGAGAGCGAAGAACAGCGAGAGTCTGCTCCTTCAGCTCCTTCAGCGCCACGTCCGCGTGGTCCAGCCGAGGAGGAAAAGTTTTCTGCGGAAGATCAGTCTTCACAGCAGGAGTCCGGGGAAGCAGAGTTCCTCGGCAAGGAAGCCGAGCAGGAGGAATCCTCCGAGGGTGAGAAGACGGCGGGTCTTCCGCCGCCGGAAGACAATTTCAGTTCGGGTCTCTTCTAGGTCCTGGCGGTTGACAAAGGATCTGTAGATTCGGGCAGAATGGTCGGGGAAGTTCTCCATGGGAGATCAGTCATTGAAGATGCTTCTTTTCGGTGAAGGGGAGGCGAGTCTCCCGGTCGGTTATCGGCGATGGTCGCCTATTCACCCGACTTTCATCGTCGGGCTTCTTCTGAGTCTGTTCCTGTCAGTGGCAGTGATCGGTCAGGATGACTCCGCAGCTGGTATTCCGGTCAATGAGTTGGGCGCCGAGAGCGTTGACGGTCAAGATCCTGGTTCCGAGGATCAACAGCCACAGGATCCCGACGAGCAATTGCATCAGGATGTCATCGGTTACTTTGCCTCGCAGCAATCGGCAGAGTGGGTCCGGGCACTGACCTTGCTCGGAGCCAGGGTCGAGGCGGGGGATCCTCCCCAGTGGATCGGAACGTTGCTGCTCGATCTGCTCACCGAGCAATCCGAACAGAATCCGGAGAGAACCCGCACCATCCTCCAGGACCGCCTCATTCGAGCCAGTACTAGCGGCATGCCGATCTTACTGGTGCTCTTGCGGCAAGATGCCAACTGGCCGTTTCTGGCCGAGGTGGAGAGCAACTTCAGAGCCTGGTCGGCGGATTCCGCGATTCGCGAACGATTGCTGATGGAACTGTCTGTCGGCAAGGATGCGCTGCTGATCACTCGCTTGCTGCCGATCGTGGCTGCGCGGGATCCCAGGAGCACCATAGAGGTGGCCATCTCTCGTTTGGCTTCGGAGCCGGAAGGATCATCCGATGCTCTGGTTGCAGCTCTTTCGCAGTTTCTGGGCCTGGAACTGGGGCATTCCGAGTGGGTTCAGTGGTGGCAAGACAACCGAGACCAGCCGATCATCAGCGGCATCCTGGAGCGTCAACGACACAGTGCCCAGACCCGAGAACTGAAGACCTGGGAACGGGCGAATCGTTTGCTCCGAGAAGTTCCTCCCAATCGATACAGATCCTGGTTGCTCGATTCCTTGCGAGACACGGAACCAGGAACCGTCCGTTCTGTTGCGATCAGCGAATGCGGTAGATTTTCTCGGGAATTGCACAAAGAGGGTTCCGGAATCGAGTCAGAGGCATTGCGAGAGTTGCTCACTCCGATTCGGGATCGATTACTGGAGATCATCGCCCTTCTCGATGATACCAACGCGACTCTCTCGCTTTCCAAGCGTCAGGAACTTGCGATCGCCTGCTTCGGGGCACTCTCACACATGACCTCATTTGGTGAAGATCCGGCTCTGATCGATCTTCTCAAGCAGCGGCTCGAAACTCTGGTGCCCGGATCAGCAAACGGAGAGAGGAAGATCGCTCGTGAGGCGCTGAAGATGGCGACGACGCTACGAGCACCGGTGGCACGGGCGGTCGATGATGCGCTCGAACGCTTCCGCCCTGCGCGCGGCCAGGAGACCGATGTTGGTGAACTGCGACGCCTCGTCGCAGCCTCACGAGAGGTCGGATGTACTTCACGAACCGTCGATTTGCTCGGATCGATCGGCCGCGAAGTCCCGGAGTTGCAGGAGGCGGTCCTGGAGACGCTGGTATTCGGGGAGATCCCGGATGAAGCGATGGAGAAGGTTCTCAGTTACTACGGTGGCCTTCTACAGGACTCGACCGACGACAACATCCGGGCGCTTGCGATCAACGGGATCGGTCGGCTCGGGGTTGAGGAGGCGATTCCGTTGTTGACGAGCCTGGTACTCGGAGATGACGGGGATTCCGTGACGGAGCGGAAAGCGGCGCTGACGATGATCCGCTCGATTGGCGGCCCACGATCCCTGGAGGGTTTCATCGAAATATTGACGAAACTTCCCGATTCCGATTCGCTGTATCCGACAGCGCTGACAGATGCCATCGGTATGATACCGACCGATCCATCGCTGGGTCTGGCGTGGCGTCTGCTCGTTGACGGGTCCGGACAACGTTACCCCTGGTACGACCAGGCGATTCGTAGTGAAGGTGTTGCGCAAGCGTTGCAGGCAAAGGGACAACCTACCGATCTCAGAACCCGGAGCCCGTTCCGATTCGAGCAGTGGATTCCGCTGCAGTCACTACGGATCGAGGCGTTGATTATAGATCTGCTCGCTTTCGAAGAGGCACCTGCCGAGAAATGGCGCGAGATCCTCGGTGAGGTGACGGCCACTGTCGGGCTGTTCGGTGAGGATCCACTATCCTCGGATTTGCAAATTTATGCCTGGAAGGTCCGCGCAGTGGCGATCGAGATCGAAAATCGCCTGGCGGTCGAGGAGGCCCTTTCTCAGGGTGAGACGGAGCGTATCACCCTCGCCTTCAGTGCCTATCTGGAGGCGATTGCTGTGCAGGCGGCCAATCCCCCCATCGAGAGGCTATTGTCCGAGGATCCCTGGGACTGGCTGCTCAAGATGATCGAGAAACGTCCTCCCCTCGAGAGCGATCCAGCCCTGGTTCGATCACTGAGAACACTGGCGGAGGGGGTCCCGGCACGTGACGATGTCAGGGAGCGTCTCGATTTGCTCGAGGCTCGTGCAGACAGTGGTGGGAAGGAAAGATCTCCCGCGCCTCCACTCCCCGTTCCAGACGAGGAGGCCGAAGGCCAGGAGTAGATCCCGGACCGGAGGGCCTCTTGAGTCAACCTGTTGATGCCAACATCAAGACCGTTGTCGGCAGAGGGTCTCGAGGTGAATCCCATCACGAGGCGGTGGCCGTGGCCATGCCCGTCGATGGACCCGCATTGTTCTTTGGCTGTGCAGATCGAGGAGCCTATCTTCGCTCGGTCGCGAAACCATTTCAGGCGCTGGCATTGCTGCGTGGTGGAATCCTCGAGTCCTTTTCCATCACTCCCCGAGAACTGGCAGTGATTTGTTCCAGCCATGCAGGGGAACGACTTCACCGTGACCTGGTGCAGGGTCTTCTGGATCGTGGGGGGCTTTCGGTTAGCCACCTCAAATGTGGAGTTCATTCTCCTTTTTCCCGAAGCGAGCAAAACAGGATCGTTGCCGACGGCGAGTTGTTCGATGCGACCTGCAACAACTGTTCGGGGAAACACACCGGGATGTTGCTGGCCTGTGTGGCCCAGGGTTTTCCCACCGAGGGATACCTGGAACCGGAGCATCCAGTTCAGAGATCCATTCGAGCGATTCTCGAACTTTTTACCGGTGAGATCCTGGATTCCTCGAGGCTCGGCGTCGATGGTTGCGGGGCACCCACCTATCACGTACCGCTGTCCTCGATGGCGCTGGCATTCAGGCGCCTGGTCGATCAAGACTTCTTGAATCGCTGCGGTCTGCTCGATCGGGTTGGCCAGATTCACGATGCCATAGATTCCCATCCGAAAGCTTTCAGCGGCGAAGGGCGCATGCCTTTGCGCTGGAGTTCCTTGCTACGTGGCAAGTTGAGGGCCAAGGAAGGGGCGGAAGGATTGATGGCGATCTGGGGGTCGGCGGGAGCTCTGGTCATCAAATCCAACGATGGTCACGATCGTGGACTGGTCCACGCGGTTCCACAATTGCTCCATCGGTTGCACTGGATCGATGAGACAACGCTGGAGCAGTGGATTGCCGAACACCCTCCTCGCGTGCGAAATGTGGCGGGCAGGGTGGTCGGTGAGATCGTCGTGGAAGTTCCGGAACCGGACTCGCTCGAGAGCCTCTACCGGACTTCGGATGCTCCTGGCAGTGGTGTTTCCAGATATAACTTCTGACAGGGCGGGCACAGATCAAACTGCAATTCGCGGTGGATCTGATCCTGAGCTTCCTTCTCTGTCATGGTCTCGAGGCGAGCGATCAGATTTTTCCAGTTGGAAGGCGAGGTCTTGGCCAGATCATCGTGGGTGATCTCCATCGGATCGTAGGCCGCCTGGACCACGATATGCACCTGGTACCGGACATCCTCTTCGAGTAGTAGACCTTTGCCGCAGCGGTCACAGCAGATGCCATCCACGATTCACCTCTTTTCGACAGCACAGGGAGATCCTCTGGCACTCAAAGGTTCATGTCTGGAGTTTCTCGAACCGCGCGAGCGATCGGTTGGATGTGCTGGATGAACTCTTCGAGACGATCGAGTGGCATCGCATTGGGACCATCGCACAGCGCCTGGTCGGGATCGGGGTGGACTTCGAGAAAGAAGCCATCGGCTCCGGCAGCGGCTGCGGCTCGGGCCAGTACCGGGATGAAGTGACGTTCTCCTCCGGAGATTCCTTCTGGCCCTCCCGGGGTCTGAACACTATGGGTGGCATCGAAGATGACCGAAGCGCCGCACTTGTGAGTCTCGGG
>JBBWWE010000418.1:0-1902 GCA_050256595.1 Planctomycetota bacterium | reverse complement strand
CATGACGCGGCAGAGCATCGGGAGGCAAGGGTGTGTGACAACGACTGCAGCTTCCCATCACCAGGTTCGCAGCATCGGCTTTCACCTCGGCACTCAACTGGGGAAGATCTTCGCGGCGGTGCCCCACCGCAGAAGTGGAATCGGCCTTACCAGGAGCCACGCCTTCGGTGCCAGGAATGGTCTGGTCCGGGGCTACCGGTTCGACCGATCGACCCGGGTCACGGCCGCATCCTGAAGCCATGCCCAGTAGAGCCACAAGTACTGCAACTGGGGCTAAAGATCGTATCGCCGATGGCTGCACTGGAAGTTCCCCTCTTTGGCTCTAGAATACTGAAAGTTCACCTCGAGGTCGAATCATCCAGCGCTGGATGAAATCGGCCGGTGACGGACCCGAAATCAGGACAGGAGTTCATCATGTCCGGAACCATCCTCCCATGGGTCCTTCTTATCCCCCTTTCTATCGCTTCGATCCAGTCAGTTCCGGATGACGATGCCGGCACCGAAACCACAACCGAAAACGCCCTCCCCGAGCCGATCTTCAAGACCGACGAGGGGCGCAAGATTTTCGAACAGGGCAAGGAACTGTTTGAAAAACATGACTGGAAAGGGGCGGGCAAGGCCTTCACGAGTGCTCGCAAGGATACCGTCGACCGGGAATCTCGGACCCGGCTCAAACCGTGGGAAGACGCCTGCAAGGGCGGAAAAGTTCTCGATCGAGCCGCCGAGGATTTCACACGCAAGAAGTACAGAAGATGCTGGAGTGCCGTAGAGGGTCTGACAAAAAAATACGGCGACACGCCCCTGCGCACCTCGATCGATGAACTACGCGACGAGATCTATCCGAAACTTTTTCTCGACCTGGCCAAATTCGAGAAGGAGCCCGTCGAACCGGAACAGGTCGCGCGCAAGGCGCTGCCCGAGGATCGTACCCGCATCACAAAAGATCCCGACCGTATCTTCGAGGGTAAAAGTGCCCTCGAGTGGCGCTCTGGAGGAGGGCAGGGATTTGCCGGCTTCAATTTTGGTCGACTGCCACTGGCCTCCATCCAGGATCTGGTGATGGAGGACTATCGCTGGTTGCGGATCTCGATCTACAACGAAGAGGACACCTTCGGCAAGTTCACGCTCTTTTTTGGTCGAGATGAGATCAGTCCCAATCAGGCCTGGGCTGGAGGCGGTGGAATTCGCGGTCTTCTCCAGCGAGACTGCTACTACCACCACCTGACCATCAAGAAAGTCGGCTGGAATCACTTCCGCATCGATCTGGAACGGGAACTCTCGAAGAACGAATCGATCAGTTGGTCCGATCTTCAATCCCTCTACCTTTTCACGGTTCCGCCATCACATCCCAAGAGGCTCACCATCGATGCCCTGAAACTGGAAGTGCCGTAGCCCATAGGCATCAGAAGACGTGCTGCTCTCCGATCAGGCCAGATCCAGATCAGGTACTCGATCGAGTCCTCGTTCGGGCAGCCAGCGCTTGGGACGAAGGATTCCGTCGACCACCCTGGCGATGCCCCGGACCACCCCCTGGCACCAGACCACCCGCAGATCTCCTTCGATGGGTGAATCCACCACCACCTGGCCGTGCTCCAGTTCATCAAGGGACAGAAACTGGCCATGCCCGAGACAAACCGCCTGATGTGTATCCACCTCTACCCGGTGGATCTGATCGAGCAACTGCTCCAGCGAAAGCCAATCGGAAGAAACGACACGATCCGGCAAGACCGCATCGGTCAGCGAATGAACGCCGCTGGAGGTGCGACGCAATGCCATCAGGCTGGCTGGACAACCAACACTCCGTCCCAGATCTCGCGCCAGACTACGAATATAGGTTCCACCACTGCACTCGATGCTCAATCGAAGACGAGGTCCAGCCAGTTCCAGCATCGACAGTGAATG
>JBBWWE010000417.1:0-6958 GCA_050256595.1 Planctomycetota bacterium | reverse complement strand
CCGTTGAGGAACATGGCGGCCACCTGCCAGCCCGAAGTGCCAAATGCCAGCAGCAGCAACGCCAGTTCGGCAAAGATGATCAGCCCGGCGAGAAATGGTGCGCGATGCTGACGACGCAGTTCCGAGCACACCTTGATGCTGATGAACTTGGCGGTCGTGTATCCGAGCAACTGGCCGATGACGAGAGCTGATTTCAGGGTCAGCCCTCCGACCATCTCGTCCCCCCAGCCGGCGGCGGCGAATGGCTTTCTGAAGGCATACATGCAGAAGTACACACAGAAAGATGAGAAAACCGCGACAAAAGCCGCGGTCGCCGGTGACGCATTGAGCCTACCGGTGATGGAACCAGGGTGGTAATTCTCGCTAGCCATCGAGAAGGGCCTCGTGCAACGTGTCTCCTTCGAGCCCGGGACCTCACCTGGAGGACCACGGAACGGACCCACTCTCTGCCGAGGGCTCATCAGAATCAAGGAACCGTAATCACATCGCCGGCCTGCAGTGAACCAGAAGGAGCCCACTCATGATTCAGGATGTCCGCTGGGACGGTGGTATCGACGGAGTGTTGATTCTTGAAGAGAAACTAGAATCGCTCCGCATCGACCGGCCCGGCGATCTCGTCTCCCACATGATGCAAGCCGAGTGTGACCCGGAACTACAGGCTGCTGTACTCATCTACGGCTATTGCCTCGCCACCCAGGGAGTGCTGCTGCCACACCTGGTTCGGCAGGTTTTGAGCAAGACAGGGCCGTTTTTGCGCAGCGTCTCGATGGCTTCGATGCCGCTCTATCGCGCCATCGAGCATTTCGATCTGTTTTTCAAGGAGTGCCCCGAGGAGGGGGAGGAACTGCGCGAGGCGATCCTGGCCGAATCAGCTCGATATCACCAGGAACTGGGCAGTCGCTGAAGACCTCTCGACAAACGACTCGTTCCGGGTTGCGATGGCACCATGATCGAACAACCACAACAGACCCCTGAAGAAATACAGCCAGAACCCCCCCAGGGATCCAATCCGGAACATCCGCCCGCTGGATTACTGTTCCTGACAACCCTGGGAGTGATTCTGGCTGCCGACTTATCGACGAAATACGCCACCTTTAAGTTCCTGGGGGCTACTATTTTTATTGCCCCTGACGGGACACCCGCAATCACCGCAACGAACGCCTACCCGCTGTTTCCCGGGCTCGCCCTGGAAGCAGCGCTCAATCTGGGCGCATTCAACGGCTGGTTCGCCCAGATGCCGTGGTTACTGATCGGGATCTCGGCGCTGGCATTACCCATCTGCGCATACGTGGCTCTGAAGGCTCCGCATCGCTCGACCTCGCTGATTCTATCGCTGGCGTTCATCGCTTCCGGCGCACTCGGAAATCTCTATGACCGGCTGCTCTACGGTGGGGTGCGTGATTTCATTCGATGCTCCATCGAGATCGGAGACCGCGAGTGGGTGTGGCCCAATTTCAATATCGCTGACAGCGCCATCGTTTGTGGAGTCGCTCTCATTCTCCTGCGGGAATTGAAACTTTCACGCCAGGCTCGTGCCACCAGTAGCCAATAAGCAGCGAGATCGGCAGCCCGACTGCCGTGCCGAAACAAACCAATGCACGCGAAGCGCTCACGATGTTCCTGGATCTATCACCAGGGTTGCGTCCGCATCCGCACGCAACCTTGCGCCCGATGGCAGCCACAAGGTGGTCGTCGAAGAAATGACCAGAGCCGGGCCTTCCAGAGTCTCGCCGCAATCGATGGAGCCATGGTAAACCCGCGGGATCTGGCTCTTTTGCGCTCCCGCTTCGACGACGACTCGTGCGGTGGTGGTCGGACTCTGTGGCTCGGCGGGCAGCTGCCGTGGTTCGATCGCCGGGAGGGTCGCCGAGACTCGTAGCGCAACCGCCTCGACACTCCGTTCGGGCATCCGGTAACCATAGTGGTGCTGGTACAGAGTGCGAAAACCCTCTTCTGCCGCTGCCTCGAGAGAGAACTCCAGATCGTGGGCCTGGCCAGCATGGCGCGCTCGTAGGGTCGTCTCGATGTGCGCCTGCGCGCTGTCGCCTCCGGCCTCCTCGATTCGTTGCCGGGTTTGACTTGCCAGTCGCTGTTGCACCTCTTTGATCCGCTCATCGAATCCGCCATCGATCGTCTCGAGCAACACCTCTTCCAGTTCCTCGCCCCAGGGTGCCTCCAGCATTCCGATGGCGCTCAGAACTCCCGCGGCCGCCGGCAACCGAATCTGCCCCATACCACAACTGCGAGCCAGTGAAACCGCATGCAGCCCCCCCGCACCACCGAAACAGACCAGGGTCATGCCGCGTGGATCGATGCCGCGCTCCTGGCTGACCCGGCGAATCGCTCGTTCCATCTCCGCATCGACCACTTCGATGATCCCTGCTGCGGTTTGCTCGACGCTCATGTGCAATTGCCGGGCGATGAGCTGCACCGCCTTGAATGCCGCATCGGCATCGAGAGAGAGGGTTCCGCCCAGTTGCAGGTCATCGGGCAATCGCCCCAGTACCACGTGTGCATCGGTCACCGTTGCGCCGGTTCCTCCTCGCCCATAGGCGGCCGGACCGGGATCAGCTCCGGCACTACGGGGGCCCACTCGCAGCGCTCCCCCAGCATCGACCCACGCGAGGGAGCCGCCGCCAGCACCAACGGTGTGGACATCCAGCAGGGGCACCGACAGCGGGACCCCGCCGATGGTGGAGCGCCGATTTCTCGCAACCGTCTGGTCGCTGGCGACCAGTGAAACGTCGGTGCTGGTTCCCCCCATATCGAGAGCGATCGCTGCGCTGGAGCCGCTGCGCGTGGCGGCGGCCACGACACCTCCTGCCGGTCCAGAAAGAATGGTTCGCACGGGCCGACGGGAAAGCCGCTGCCACGGCACCGCAGCCCCAGCAGAATCCATCACCTTCAAACCGGCAGGGGCGAGTCCATTCGCCAGCCGTTCGAGGTACCGCTCCATCACCGGGGCAAGCGCTGCGCTGGCACACGCGGTGGTGAATCGCTCCCATTCGCGTGGTTCAGCAGCCACCTCCCGGGACAGGATCACCGGGATTCCCGCGGCCGACAGTAACTCGCCCGCCCGCTCTTCGTGACAACCCTGCTCGGTACTATGAAGCAGCCCCACGGCCACTGCCTCGAACCCCGCGGCGCCAATTTGCTCACTCAGCCGATTCAGTTCTTCTTCATCGAGGGGTTCAATGATCTGCCCGCCCGGCCCGAGTCTGCCACAGATCCCAAAACGATCTGCAGCGGGAATCAATGCAGGAACGGGATCCGGCTCGAGATCGTAGATCGCCGGTCGCCGCTGGCGACCGATGTCGAGCAGTTCGACAAAGCCGTGATTGGTAACGAAGGCCGCCCTTGCCAGTTTCCTCTCCAGGAGCGCATTGGTGGCCACGGTGGAGCCATGAATCACCTCGTCCGGATCAAGCGAGCCGAGTGCGGCGAGGATGGCTCGGGCGGGATCATCCGGGGTCGAGGGCACCTTCTTCAGCACGATCCCGTCGTCGGAATCGATGACGATGTCGGTAAATGTGCCGCCACTGTCGACTCCGATCCTCAACTTGACCTCCCGCACTTGCACCACCCGATGCCGACCTTCAAGATGCACATCGGAAAGGGAATCGATGGAACCCAGAATGCGCTTACAACGCCTTTATTGTGCATCGCTGGGCCTCCGGATGCGCCTTTTCGTCGCGTTGATCCTGGCATTCCTGATGATTCCCGGCTGCGGCACCCCTTCCTCGCGCAAGTCCCCGCCGGCGTTCTCGGGCAACCGCATTGCCACACGTCAGTGGCAAGCAGCCCGAACCGCATGGCTACTCGACGATGTCGCTGCTGCCCAGCTTTCTTTCTCGCACTTTGCCGAGCAGAATCCGACCGACCCACGCAGGGGTGAAGCGCTGCTGACTGCAGGGATCTGCGCCCAGCGCCGCGGTCGAAACGATGAAGCCGAAGGTCTGCTGCGTGAAGCTCAGGCGTGTGGTGGGGCCATCTCGGCCCGGGCGTTGCTTCAGAGGGGTTATCTGGTGACCACCGAACGACCACAACTGGCGGTGTCTCGTTTCGCTGAAGCGGCCCGTCTCGCTGTCGAACTGGAGACGCGGGCCGAAGCCTGGTTGCAGCATGGCATCGCCTCGCAACGCTCCGGGCGATTCGAGGAAGCCCTGCAACCGCTGAAGATGTGCGCCGCTCAAAAGGCAGCCCCAGGCCTGGCTGCCCGGGCTCGATTGCACCTGCAATACGATCCCTGGTTTACCGTCCAGGTGGGGGCTTTCCTGGAAAGCGCCTATGCCATGAGACAGCTCCAACAACTGGAGCAGGCCGGCTTGCCGGCAGAAATTAGATCGCCCGGACGCAAGGGGTCACCCCTGCACCGGGTTCTCTCCGGAAGATTCGATCGTCGCGAACAAGCCAGCCGTCATGCATTACGAGTGCGGGCTGCCACCGGCGAAAACGATGCGAGGGTGATCCCGTGACCACGCGAAAACCCTCTGAAAACGGCTTCGTCTTGTGGCTGGTCATAGCTCTGCTAGCGCTAGCCTTGCTGCTGGTGCTACCGGCGCTGTTCTTCGTCAAGCAACTAGCCCCGGTTCCTGTACCGATGGCGACGACACCGACCGGTTCGGCGGTGGCTTCTGAGGACCTGATCGCTGAAGACGTCCAAACAGACCAAGAGCCTCTCCGTCCCGCTCACCCATGGATCGGCTATGTTGGAGACGCTCTGGCGCGCCCGATCGCGGGCGCTCGGGTCACTCTGGGAACCCCACCCGAAGAGGGGGCACCTCTTGCCATCACCGATGATCGGGGCAAGTTCGTGTTGTTGGTCCCACCGGAACAGTTCCCTCTCGTAACCATCGAGGCCAACGGTTACTACCAGATCGTTGCGGAACTGGAAGAGGGTGAATCGGGCACCTACACGCTCTATCGGGGCGGACTTCTCCAGGGGCAGGTGCGCGGCCACATCTTCGTCCTGACAGGGCAAGAAACCCCCGAACCGGAGCCGATCCCTGGCGCCCGGCTTGAAATAGCCGGGGTCAATGGTTGGCATGTGGTGACGGTCGCCGATGATCAGGGCAACTACCGGGTCACCGTTCCTCCGGGAAAGTTGGTGGCGACGGTTCGTTCCCCCCTTCATGCCGATGCGCGATTTGTCGACCTGGAGATCGGTCGCGATGGGGTTCTTGATCGCGACATGATCCTTGCTGCCGGGGTCATCCTCGATGGTTTCGTCATCGGAAAAGACACAACCCTGGCCGGAGCTCGAGTGCGCGTTTTCAACGATATTCGTGATGAGGCGGATGAAATCTCGGCGGATCGGGGCATGGTAAAAATCAAGGGACTCGCCGCCGGCATGGCCAGGGTCCACGTGGTCCATCCCGGGTACCAGGAGATGCTGTGGGACCTGATCATCCCCGCTGATGTCATCGGGTTCAGAAGACCCCTTCCTCTCCTGCAAT
This sequence comes from Planctomycetota bacterium, assembly GCA_050256595.1. Taxonomy (GTDB): domain Bacteria; phylum Planctomycetota; class UBA8108; order UBA1146; family UBA1146; genus UBA1146. The sequence goes on along the minus strand of JBBWWE010000417.1, from coordinate 1,502 downwards.
CGCAGCCGTTCCGGTTACATGTGACCGATCCGCAAGGCAACGACCTGCCCGAAGCCCGCGTCCGGATCCGACGACAGGGGATCACCATCGTCGACACCACCGCCTCGGATCAAGAATGGCTCTCGGTGCTGGCGGCGGGCAAGACCTACCAGGTCGAAGCTCGTCACGTCCAGATCATCGACGGCGTTCCTGCCCAGTACCCGCCACGCGTCTTCCGTTACACGATGCCCGATGAGGGGCCCGGAGATTTGGCCATCGAGTTACGGCCCGGCGGCAGGATCACGGGCGTGGTGCAGGCCCCCAATGGCTCGCCGGTATCCGGCGCCTCCATCCTGGTGAGAGCCCGAGATGTGGACGCGAATGAGGCTTCGCCACCACGGATGCTGCAAACAAACCGGATGGGCATATTCAGGAGCGAGCCCTTTGCCACCGGCAGGTGGGGCCTGACCATCAACCATCCACAGCTGGGCACGATAACCACCGAGACCATCGTCGAGGAGAACAAGACCAGCAGCCTCGGCCAGTTGCGTTTCCCTCGCCGCTAAACTCACTCCTCCTGAAGAAGCCAATCAGCGACAAAGATATTGAATTCATGCGGGTCTATATCGTTTCGCTGCGAGACAAAAACGAGCCGTCGGCCATCGGGTGAAAACCGCGGATCCCCATCAAATCCCGATGCGGTAGTGACCTTTTCCATCAAGTTCCCATCGAGAGCGAAGCTATAGAGATCAAACCCGTCCCCGCCCAGATTCGACGAGAAGATCAGAGACTTTCCGTCCGGAGAAAAACAAGGAGCAAAACTGACGGCGCCATGGTTGGTCAACGCAACCAGGCCAGACCCATCGGCATTGCTCAGAAAGATCTCGAGAGACTCGGGTCCGTCTGCGGCAGGCGGTAAAGGCCCGGAGTATTTCATCACCTCGGAGTTCTCCTGGCGGTAGCCGTGGAAACAAATCCTCGATCCATCGGCGGACACGGCCGGTGATCCTCCCTCGGTCAGTTGCCGGGCCCAGTGTAGATTCTGATCGATGTCCCCGACTCCGCCGCCGCTGATCTGGATCAGTCCGCTGCCGTCGATCGCCATCACGTAGCGCTCGCGGGAATCGTGCGGTGGACGGACCGACGAAAAGGCCAGGTGTTGCCCCGTCGGACTCCAGGAGGGCTGGCGATTGTCACCACCATCCGTGAGCTGGATGATGTTGGCGAAATGATTTTCGCCGGGAAGATTATCCAGCAGCCGCGGTAAGGGGTCGACGATGGCTCCGCCGCGCGTTGTTGGAGCAGTGGTCGGAAAAGGGCCACGATCGGAACACCCCGGCGCAGCCGCGATCAATAACGATGCCAGAGTAACCGTGATGATCCTCATCCTTCTCGATTCCATCTAGAGCTCCTGTGCGAGAAGATTCTGGAAGGAACTGGTCCGATGATCAAGCCAAGGGTGCCGCAACTGCGTGGAAATGGATAAGAGCGTGTACGGGGAAACCATGACCTTCGAGACTCCT
>JBBWWE010000416.1:0-1515 GCA_050256595.1 Planctomycetota bacterium | reverse complement strand
CTGTCTCGATATGTTCCCCAACCCGTCTCTCGATGGATTCAGCGTCAATCAGTTTCGCGGTATCGCCATCAATGATGTGGTGGCTCGCTACCAGCGAGCGCGCGGCCGTGACGTGTTCCGTCCGTTTGGCTGGGATTCCTTCGGAGTCTCCATCGAGGATGAAGCTCGCTCGGCGGGCATTCATCCTGAAGAGGTGGTTCGCCGCGGCATCGAGAAGATGCGCGAGCAACTGGTCGGATTCGGCACGCTGGTGCACTGGGATCATGAACTGAACAGTTCCGATCCTGAGTCCTATCGCTGGTCGCAGTGGTTGTTCTTGAAGTTGCACGAGCGAGGCCTAGTCAAGCATGACGATGTCTGGAAGGTGGCGATCACCGATTATTCGGAGGCGCTCCATGCCGGACTGAAGCAACTGAAGTGGCCATCGAGGACCAAGACGCTGCAGCGCAACTGGATCGGTCGGCGCGAGGGGTCGCGTCTGACGCTCAAGGCCTCGTCGGAACTGTATGACGGCTGGGAGGACCTGGATGTCTTTTCCTGGCGCATCGATGCCCTGTCGGAGGCGACCTTCGTGGTGGTTTCTCCCGAGCATCCGCTGCTCGAGAACATCATCGATGCCATCCAGGAAGAAGATGTGCGGGCGTATCAGGAGCAGGCCACCGCACTCAGTGAACGAGAACGGCTCACCTCCCGCGGCAACGCCGATGGGGTTCCGACCGGTGCCTTTGTCCTCAATCCAGCGACCTTGAAGCGGATGCCGATCTGGGTCAGCAGTTATGTTCTACCGGAGATCAATTTTGGTGCGATTCTGGGGATTCCCGGGGTCCATAACGCGCACCGGGAGTTTGCCGAACGATTCGGTCTTCCGACCACGGTGGGGCGGCCAACTTCGAGCCGAAGGCGGCGATATTCCGGGCGTCACAAGAAACCAGACAGTGGCGCTGGACCTCGTTCGATGGAGGCGGTGCTGGAAGCCCGGGATCTGGTCGAATCGCATATCGACTGGAAGTTGCACGACTGGACCTTCGAACGACAACGTTTCTGGGGCGAGCCGATTCCGATCATCGAGTGTGAAAAGTGTGGCCGGTTACCGGTACCCGAGGATCAATTGCCGATCCGACTTCCCGAGGTCGATCAACTTCCCGAATCGAAGGACGGCGAGAGTCCGCTGGCTCAGTGTTCGGAGTGGCTCAAAACCACCTGCCCCGAGTGCGGTGAAGATGCTTTGCGCTGCACCGATACGATGCCGGACTGGATCGCTTCCTGCTGGAATCACCTGCGCATCCTCGATCCTTCCTGCGCCGACCAAATCGCTGGCGCCGATTTGATCCGCCACTGGAGCCCCGTCAATCTTTGTGTCGGAGGCATCGAGCACGCCGAGTTGCATCTGCTCTATGTCCGTTTCATCAGTCATTTCCTGGCCGATCTGGGCGTGACTCATCGTGAAGAACCGTACCGCAGACTGTTCAACCAGGGACGCATCCGGGCCCCCGGTAGTGCCGAAGAACCCGAAGA
>JBBWWE010000415.1:0-5311 GCA_050256595.1 Planctomycetota bacterium | reverse complement strand
GAGGTCCATCCAGTTGGAGCCGAATGACGGAGACATGCTCGTCGGGATGAAGATCTGCAAGCGAGATGACGGGAGATGCATATTTCGAAGTGTCGATATTCAGATTTCGATCAGCGACTCGATCGCCGAGCAGCGTGGCGCTTTGAATTTCAGTCAGCAAGCCCGGTACGGCGAGCTGATCATCGGCCGGCCAGTCGTAGATGTGCAAGTAGAGGTTGTTGCCCTTGAGAGTCGATCTGCCCCAGTTCAGTTTCTGCAGAGGCCCTCGAGTGGTGCCGTAGATCGAATCGCCATGAACATCGAGCCAGCGACCCATCGCCAGCAAACGGTCGACCATGATCAGCGGGATGGTTCCATCGTCGTCGGGACCGATGTCGAGAAGCAAGTTACCGCCTTTTGAAACCAGGTCGATGAGTTTCTGAATGCACTCGGTCCGTGATGAATAGATGTCATAGTTTTCTGCTCGATTGAAGGCGAAGGAGTGTCCGATCCCCCTGCACTCCTCGAATGGGCGCTCCTTGCGCATTCCCTTGCCTGAAGAGTTACCCAGTTTGTCGTATTCGGTGGTGGTGTAGTCCCCCACCTGTCCTCGAAGCCCCTTACCCCATCGATCATTGACGACGATGTCGGAGGGGTTCTTCGAATTCTCGTAGATCCATTCGAGAATTTCAGTCGAGCGCCATTCGTGATCTGGATAGTCCCACTCGCCATCGGGCCAGAACACATCGGGTTGGTATCGAGTGATGATGTCCTTGATCTGCGGAATCATCACCTCGTCGACATACTTGGGACGGTCGCTCGGATAGAGCGGGCTATTCCATTCCATGAAGGAGTAATAGAGTCCAGGTCGGACTCCCTCTTTGCGGCATTCTGCGAACAGATCTCCCAGCAGGTCCCTCTTCGGTCCCGTCTCTACACTGTTCCAGGGGTAACCTCGAACTTCACTGGCGATGTCACTGGGCCAGAGACAGTAACCATCATGGTGCTTGCTGGTGATCACGATGTACTTCGCTCCAGCTTTGCGGAAGATCCTGGCCCATTCGGCTGGGTCGAATAGTTCTGCCTTGAATTGGGATGCGAAGTCCTGGTACTTGAAATCTTCACCATAGACCCGGTGGTGAAAATCCCTGACCTTGCCACCGTGGCTATTGGTGTCGTACCAGTACTGATACCACTCGGAGTAGGTACTGGTGTCACAGAATGCAGGTACCGAATAGACACCCCAGTGGATAAAGATGCCGAACTTGGCATCGCGAAACCAATCGGGAGTCGGGTGTTGGGCCAGGGATTCCCAGGTGGGTTCGTATTCTCCGCCATCAGCAACGGGCGAAATTGCACTCAGTACCAGACTTACGGTCAAGATCAGCGGGGAGAACATCGACACCTCCTCGCGTGTATCCCAATGGCAGAAACGAACCCGGTCAAGGGCTCTCTTCTAGCACGAAGATGGAGCACGGGATGAGAAGCGGGGCGAGGGACCGTTTACGGAAGGCGTCTTGCCAGTCTTCAGCCGTGACATCGTGACGCGAAAAACGAACAAACGTTTTTCTGGAACGCAGGGTCCCGAAAGTGGCCACCTTTCTCGCGTCTCTACCCGCAATAATGAGTGCTTCCTCGAGTGCCCCGAAGGCGTCGTCTTTCAAGATCAAGGTTGTTTTATCTTTCGGAAGAGAAGCCGCGAGCGTCTGGGGATCTGTTGCCAGGGTGGGTATCCACTGTCCTTCTCTGAGCGGTAGCGTGCCGAGAAATTGTCCACCGATGATGGCGCGAGGCGAATCCTGACATGCTGGCGGGAAGCGCGGAATGGCACCGATGCCGACCGCCGGTAAGGCAATTCCCATCACCACGGCAAGGAGTACTGCGCCAGCAAGTGCGCTACTGGTTGGCGAGCCATCGAAGGAGACGAGCAACATGACAAGCCAGGCGCCCACGATGATGGCGGCTGCGATCAGCGAGCAAGAAAACCAACCGACGAATCCAGAGATCAACAGACAGGGGATTCCGATCAGCAACGTTGCAATCAGCAAATGTCTTCTTCGTGCCCGCTCATCGAGGGCCTCCAGATGAGATGAAACGAGAATCGCCAGCACTGGCAGCACCGGGATCAGATATCGCTCGAAGGTCTTCATGAACAAAAACGGTATCGCAGAGAGGATCACCCAGATGACGAGCCAGCGTTCAGGAGTTTCGAGCCCCGTGGATTTCTTCTTCAAGAATGTGAAGAGCGCCGCGATGGCGACGATGGACCACGGCAAGATCAATCCGAGCAGTCCACCCAGAAGCGAGGGTATTGCCTCGACATGGAGCCAGGAGATCTCTCGCCGCGCGACCTGTTCTTGCCAGATCTGCTCGAACAGTTGCGGGTATCTATCGGCCACCAGAAACCACCAGGGTGTGGCGACCACCAGCAGGGTGAAGATGCCAACGGCGAGTTCTCTGAGACGCGCTGCTGGTACGCGTTGGGGACCTGCGATGAAGAGACTCAACGCTCCTGCGAATCCAAACAATAGCGCTGTTGGCTTGATGAGAGTTGCGATCGCTAGCAACAGCCCTGCCATCACCGCTGTGCCGGTTCCTCCGCTGGTTTTCCAGCGATACAAACGTTCCATCGAACAGATGGTAAGAAAAGCCATCGGCACATCGAGCATCGCTCGTCTCGATTCGGTAGCGAGACCTACGGTAGAGATGAGGATCAGAAAGGTCAGCGTCGGGTTAGCCCCGCAACAACGCTTTCCGAGGGTGGCGGTAACGATGGCCAGCAACGCTCCTGCAAGCACCCCCCAGATCCGCATCGAGAAGGGGCTCGATCCGAACCAGTGGGCCGATGAAGACAGGACCCAGTAATAGAGTGGCGGTTTTTGTAACCGCGGTGCACCAGCGAGGGTCGGTACGGTCCAGTCGTCGCTGGCCGAGGTCTCGAGTGCGGTGCGGAAAGCGATGTTGTATTCATCGCTTCCGGTGAGACTCGTATCGAGCCATATCGCAGGCATCAGCACTGCCAGTCCCAGTAGCAGCAGGCGGAACCCTCCCGGCTCTTGGCCAATCATCGCCCCTCTTTTCGCTGTTGAGGATAGCGCGAGTCCCCTACCATCCGGTACTTCTGGGTTGAGGTGAAATCCGTTCTTTTTGCTGGAGGAGTGCCCATGTTGTCGATGTTGATCTTGATGATTGCGTTACTGGTGCACGATGGCCACCTGCCGCTCGATGAGCCGGTAGCAAAGTCGGGTATGAGCCTCAGTGCCGGGCCGATGGTGGGCAAGGTTGAACCGGAACAGGTCCGCATCTGGTGCCGAGCCACGGAGGCTGGCCAGAAGATCAAGGCGATCCTCATCGATGCTGAAGGAGCCGAACTGGCCACAAGTCAGGCCATCTCCAGCGAAGATCGGGACCTGACGGTGGAACTGGTATTGCAGGCGAAGTTGCTCCCGGGGCATCGATATCGTTACCGCATTCTGGCCGACGGGATCGCTGTCGCAGAGGGGGCCGACCAGATCATCGTGGGCCCACCGCTCGCGCAGGGCCGAGCCACTCTGGTGTTTGGTTCCTGTGCCAACCCGAAACGTTACGGCAAGGGTGAGATCTGGCGACAAATCTACCAGCAGGAACCGGACGCTCTGGTGTTGCTCGGTGACACCCCGTACATCGATACGACCAATCTGGCGCGCCAGCGAGGTGCTTATCGTGCATTCTGGCAACAACCATTCGTGGCTTCACTCATCCGGAGAATCCCGGTGCTGGCGACCTGGGATGATCACGATTACGGCAAGAACGATTCGGTCGGGACGATCCCGGGGCGAGCCAACTCGAGACAGGCGTTCGCCGAATACCATGCTCTTGGACCCATCGGTGACGGAGCCGGCGGCGGGATTTACTCGAAACATCGGCTGGGCCCCATCGAACTGTTCATCCTGGATACGCGCTGGTATGGCCAGACGGAGCCTTCCCCTTTCGATGCAGATCGCCCAACCTTGCTCGGTGCTGCTCAGTGGAAGTGGTTGAAGCAAGGACTGGAAGAATCGCGAGCGCCGTTCAAGATCATCACCTGCGGAATGATTTTCAACGGGGCGACTCGCCCCAACAAGGTCGACCACTGGGGGTACTATCCCCACGAGCGGCAGGCACTTCTCGACCAGATCCGTGAGAGTTCCATCTCGGGTGTTTTGATCGTCACCGGGGACATCCATCGATGTCGCCATCTCTCCTACCCAGCAACAGAAGGAGCCGGGTATCGGATTGACGAATGGATTACTTCTCCACTGGCGAACAGCGTGATCGGGGCCGCCAATGCTCCGCATCCCGCACTGGTTTTTGACGGTGGTGAGAAGAATGTGTTTCTTCACGTGGAAGCGGATGCCACCGGTTCAGAGCCCACCATGCGTTGCCGGTTGATTCGTGGAAACGGCGAGGTGATTCATGCCAAAAACTATCAACTTTCCGATCTTGTTGCTGACTCTCGATCAGAGGAGTAACTGACGAGGGATAAACTCACGGTCATGCAGTGTGGTTTGTTCAGCGAGCGGGACGGAAGGCTGCCGAGGAGATGAGTCCCTTACCTTGCTTCAGATGGTGATAGCTCCCCGCTTCTAATTGAAATTCCTCGTTTGTTCCATCGGGCCAACGAATGGAGACTTCAGCCGAAGAGGCTTCCCTGGGCAAGGTGAATAGCTGCCGAGGGTCATGGCTGGAAAAATACGAAGATTGAACCCGGTGTTCACGCACCTGGGTGCGATTTCCCGCCCGGACTGTAATCCTGGCCCCGATCGCATCGATGTTGCTGGCAGGCGGAGTGCCCTCGAGTAGCAAGCCCAGTACCGGAGCTCTTCCGCTCACCGTGGATCGCAATAGTCTTGGAGATTGGTTCCAGTTGGTGATCAACAAGTCGAGATCTCCATCGTTGTCGATATCACCGCTGGCCAGGGCGCGGGCTACCGTATCTACCTCGATCGGTTCCGAATATTCCGTGAGGCGATAGCGCTTTCCATCTCCAAGAAACAGATGATCCGGTTGGGCAAAGCTGGAAATCCCACCACGAAATTCAGAAACTCGATCATTGACGTGACCATTGGCGATGAAGATATCCAGCTGGCCGTCGAGATTGGCATCGAATACGCGAATACCGAAGGCCACCAGCGGTAAGCCTGGGGGGGCGATACCGTTGGAGAAACTCGTTTCCATGAACAGTCCGTCACCGTCATTGCGATAACAGGAGTTTGATTGGGCTTCCAGGTTCGTGACGAGGATCTCTTCATCTCCATCACCATCCAGATCTGCAGCTTCGATCCCCATCCCGGCTTCTGCCTTGGCTCCTTCA
>JBBWWE010000414.1:0-4242 GCA_050256595.1 Planctomycetota bacterium | reverse complement strand
TGGTGATTTCCAGCGCTCCTTCGGATGGTCTCTTCAGGAGTGAGGCCGGATGATGGTACGAGTTGCCTGCAGGGCAATCCTGCCCGAGAGGATGGGGCACTGTGTTTGGCAGGCAGCCTCGATCTCTGACGGTTTTCGTTCCTGCTCATCGAGTAGGGTTTCAGGGATTTCGACACCGATCAGTTCCTTTTCGATGTCGACGTTTTTCAGACCGAGCGTCTTTACCCGCACAGCCTCCAGGTGATCGCTGATTTGTTCGACCGACAACACTCTGCTGATGGCACCGATGCAATCCTCGGGGGCGATGGTATTGACGTGAGATGATCTCTCGAGCACTTCGTCGATCACTTGTCGCAGTTCTCGGTCGCAGATGGCAAAGACAAGCGACTGCACAAAACCGCCGCAGACAACGATACCCTCGCGGCCGTAACGCTGTGCGTCCCAGTGAATCGGGTGGGTGTTGCGGTAGATGGTCGAAAGTGCAAGATTCTCGGTCCAGCCAATTGGTCGGACTGCAGGGTGCAGGATTACATCGTCGACAGTGAGTTCTTCACGGGGAGCATCGGGAAAGGACGAAACCGATTGGAATCGATCGAGCAGAGTCTCGCCGATTCCTGTGAAATATTTCGAGTTCTCTCCTTGGTCGGGTTTCGATTCTCTCTCGACCGGTTCCGGGATCGGATCGTAGTAGGATCGTTTCAGTAACGAGAAGACTCGTTCGCCGCGCTGGTTCACCAGGATATGGGTGGTATGAATCACGCTGGCATCTCCGCGCGATGTGTTTCCCATCCTGTCGAGCCGAGTGAAACTGCGGAAGGTGTCGCCTTCGCGAGCGACCGCTTCCTGGCGGGCGTTCTCCAGGCCCAGGTGGTATCTGCAGCTTTGCGAGAAAGGTTCCACGGAGAAACAAAGTGTCATGTTGAGAAGCATCGATACAGGAATGGCGATCTCATCGAGACCACAGCCGGTGGCGTACTCTTTACTGGTCGAGATTCGACTGGATGCAGGAAATGCGGATTGCCACATGGTGCGCCAGCTGGCGTCGATGGTGACTTCGTGGGGGCTTTCAAGGATCTCACCGGGGCATGCATTGACGAGATCTAGCCCGTAGACGGGAAACTTACCTTGCATGAGCGATCAAGCTGCCTCTCGGGATTCCTCCTGGACGTCGGCCATGATCTTCAATGCTCTCTTGAGCATCGGCGGACCGATCATCGTTCCATCCAGTTTGGCGATGGATCCCTGATTTTCAATCGCTTCGATGACTCTTCTTGAGTGTTCGATCTGCTCCTTGGTGTAGGAGAAGACCTCGAGGGCCTTGTGCATCTGGCGCGGGTTCAGGGCGAAACAACCGTCGAACCCGAGATGCTTCATTCGTTGATTTTCCTGCTCGAACGCGTCCAGATTGTCCAGATCGAGAAATGGCGTGGAGATCGCAGCCAGCTTGTGGGCCTTGGCAGCCATCAGGACCATCGAACGCGCCACTTGCACGGATTCGTCGCTCAGTTCGGCATCCATCTCCAGGCAGAAGTCGACGTGGCCGAATGCCATGGCAACGTTGCGCGGGGAGGCTTTCGCGATGGCAGATGCTTCGAGTGCGCTGCCGGGGCGTTCGATCAGGGGGACAAAGCAGTTGTGTCCCGGCTCCAGCCCGCGCAACTTTTCTGACCGGGTCACGAGTTCATCGATCTGCTCGATTTCCGAGGCCGAGTTGATCATCGGTAGCAGTAGCCCATTCAGATCTGAGTGAAGACACTGAGCCAGATCTGCGCGCATCTCTTCAGGGTTGTCAGGGCCGTTGATTCTCAGCAGGGTCTTGCGATTGCGGAACACTCCAGTGCGGAACAAGGCGACGATCCGGGAGCGTTGACGAGCTTTGTGTTGAGCGGCGACGCTGTCTTCAAGATCGAGCAGCAGGGTGGCATTGCGGGGCATGCGCCGGATCTTCTCGATATCGGTATCTGCGCGCAGAAAGAAGACGCTTTTGAAGGAAGTGCGGCCGAGGTGCTGGTGGGTGCTGAAGTTGTTGATAGTGGCCTCCTAATACCATTTCATCAGAATAATTGACGGCTCCGGACCGGTTTTCTGGCGCCTCCATTTGCCCGTGACCTGGACCCCTGCACCCCCTATCCTGCCTTTATGAACTTTTAGAGGAGGTTTTATGCGCAATTTGATCCTGCTGGTGGCTCTGGTACTGATTCCGGTTCTCGTTGCGGCGGATCCGCCCGATGCGGTGAAGGTCTTCATCCTGGCGGGGCAGTCGAACATGGAGGGCAAGGGGGCGGTCAACACCCTGGCGCACCTCGGCGATGACGCGGAGTACGGTCATCTGCTCGGCGATATCTACAAGGATGGCGAGTGGGTCGTTCGTGACGATGTTTTCATCGATTACCTCGGCCGCAGCGGCCCGTTGACGGTCGGCTTTGGCTCCAAGGGTGGCGCACATGGCGGCAAAATCGGACCGGAACTGGCGATCGGTACCGTGCTTGGCGATGCCTTCGACGAAAAGGTACTGCTGATCAAGACCGCCTGGGGTGGCAAGGATGTGGCAAAGGATTTCCTGCCGCCATCGATGGGTGGTCCCGGCGAGTTCTATACCAAGATGATGGAGAACGTCGATCGCGTACTGGCTGACATCGGATCGGTAGTGCCCGGCTACAAGGATGAGGGCTACGAGATCTGCGGCTTCATCTGGTTCCAGGGCTGGAACGACATGGTCAACAAGGAAAAGACCGCCGCCTATCCCGAACGCTTCACCGCTTTCATCGATGACATCCGCAAGCACTGGAAGGTCGACGATCTACCGGTCGTGATCGGCGAGTTGGGAGCCGGTGGCAACAAGGCTTCCGGCGGAGTGTCACGCTTCCGCGAGGCCCAGGAAGCGATCGCAGCGGTCAAGAAATTCCAGGGCAACGTCAAACTGGCACGTACCGCTCTTTACTGGGACTGGGAAGCCGACAAGATGTTTCGCGATGGCATATGGAAGAAGGAAGACGAGAAGGACAAGTTCTATCGCATCGCTTCCGATCGCCCGTATCACTACCTCGGCAGTGGCAAGATCTACTACCTGATGGGGTGGTCGATGGGGCACGGCATGAAGGAGTTACTCGGCCTTGGCGGGTTGCCGCCGAAAAAGAGCACCGGTAGTGCGTTCTATCGTTTCTCCGCCCGCACCATCTACGTTCCCGAAGAGGTGAAACAGCACATCGACGGAGCCCACGGCGGCTTCGCCGTCGACCGTATCCACGATGGGGGCGATGGCTCGACTTACTTCTGTCTCAAGGGGGTCGGACTGATTCGCCTCGATCCAGATCTCACCCGACTGGAAGTGATCGGCGGTGATGCGGTCATCCAGGATGTGAACATTCACAACACCTGCATCATCAGAGATGACGGACAGCCCTACTTTGCCCTTCCATCGGATGAAGCGCAGAAGGTCTTCATCACCGACAACAAGGGCAAGTTGATCCGAACTCTGCCGAACCCGTACGGAGATGGCGGCGCAGCGTTTCGTGTCTGCGATGTTGAAGTGGTCGGGGGCATCCTCTATGCAGCCAACGGTTATGCCGACAATGTTTGCTTCGCCGCCGATCCTTTCTTCGGGAAACCGGAACAGCCCGATGTCGGCTCGTGGTTTCCGCTACGTTTTGGCGGTCGCGGCACCGCCCACGGCAAGTTCGGCACCGCCCATGGCATCACCGCAGTGCCGAAGACCAACGTCTTCACCATCGCCGATCGCGCCAATGCACGTCTCGAGACCTACACCCGCGAGGGGCGATACATCTCCGGCATCAACTTCGAGCCGGGCACGATGCCCTGCGATGTCGATTACGTCGATGATCTGGCAGTGGTTGGATGCCTGAAGGGGGCGGGCGGAAGCACACCGGCACCAATCCATCTGCTCAAAGACGGCAATCTGGTCGCGACGCTGAAACTGCAGGAAGATCTCGGCCTCGAAGGCTGGACCCACGTCCACAACGCCGCCATCCGGTTGCTAACCCATCCAGAAAACCTCGGCATTCCCCGCGTGGTGATCATCGCCAGCGGCTGGAACCCGGGCCGCTTCGCGGTGCTGGAGCAGGTGATTCCGTAGCGGCGTTTGGAGATCTTGCTAGAAACTGCTCTTCATCTTCTTGATCCCCCAGAATAGCGCGATGATGAAAATCAGGGCAACGGGTATGTAGGTGAAGATGGTGATGACCAGTTGCGATTCTGCTGAAATGCCCGGCTCCAGCAACGATT
>JBBWWE010000413.1:0-1664 GCA_050256595.1 Planctomycetota bacterium | reverse complement strand
TACCAGTTCTTTTTTTAACCATTCGATCTGCTGCGGACCGATGTGGGATGGATAGCCACCCTTGTGATCCGGGGGTCTTTCGTTTCCATCGAGGACGATCAGACGCAGGCCCTTCACATCGTGTCTGTAGTAGCGACTCTTCATCCGCCATTCCTGCAACACCTGGTCGAAACTCAGACCACCATCGGTGTCGTGGTTGCCGATGACATGCAAGGTCACCGGGTGTGCTTTCTTGAACTTCTCCACCAGCGGTCGGTTCTGTTTTTTTGCCTGGGCGAAGTCGCCCAGTTGGATGATGGCATCGGGAGGATCTGCAGCCATCGCCTCGAGAAAGACGTCGAGCCGCGCTGGCGCATCGTGCATCACATCGTGATGAAGATCGGCGATCAGACCCAGCCGGACCGGCTTGGCCAGTCGGGCGGTGGCCGCCCGAGCCGCTGCAGGCAGGGCGAGCGAACATGCGGCAGCCCCCACCACCTGGCCGATGGTCTGGAGAAATCTGCGACGAGGCAGTCGCTTCCTATCCCGATTCGGTGCGTTGTCTTTGCTTGCCATGGAAGACCCCTCATCGGTGGACACTATCCACCGTCGTAGGTTAGCAGAAAGCTGACTGGTTGCTGCGAGAGAATCGTTTCGATGGATGGACTTTCAGCGTCCGGGAGACGACAATCTTGCCCGGTACTGTGCCAGTTCCTCGGAAGGGTGATCGATGGCCTCCATCTCGACTGCCGGGTTCTCTGCCAACGACCGGCAGTACCAGCCACCAGCACGGCCGATTGCGGTGCTGTGCCTCGATGGGTGTTCGGATGACTACATCGATACTGCCATCGAATGCGGGCGCATGCCGAACCTCGAACAGATGATCGAAGGTGGTTTTCGTGCTGTGGCTCGTGGTGCGCTGCCATCCTTCACCAACGTCAATAACTCGGCGATCGTTACCGGCGTGCCACCGCTAAAGACCGGCATCTCCGGTAACTTCTTCCTCGATCCAGAATCCGGCGAAGAAGTGATGATGAACTCATCGAAATACCTGCGTTGCGGCACCATCCTGGCCGCTGCGTCCGCTGCTGGCCGCAAGGTGGCGATGGTCACCGCCAAGGAAAAGTTGCGCGATATGCTGTCGCTCGATTTGCCCCTGGAATCGGGTGAGGCGTTTGCCTTCTCGACCGAAAAGGCAGCCGAAGCGCGCCCCGAGAGCCATGGTATCGGCGATGTCGAGGAGCTGGTGGGACGTCCTCAACCGGCGATCTACTCCGGCGATGCGAGCCTCTACGTTCTGGATGCGGGAGTTGCTCTCATCGAGCGCGGGCTGGCTGATTTCTGTTATCTATCACTGACCGACTTCATGCAGCATGCCCATGAACCCCGTGAACCTGAAATGCTCGATTTCATGGCGGGGATCGATGGGGCCATCGGGAAACTGCTCGAACTCGATTGCGTGGTCGCGGCTACCGCTGATCACGGTATGAACTACAAGGTAAATGACGATGGCACGCCCAATGTGATTCATCTTGAGACGATGCTCACTCAGCAGTTCGGCGATGGTGTGCGGGTGATCTGTCCCATCACCGATCCATATGTTGCCCACCATGGGGCTCTCGGTTCGGCAGTGACGGTGCACCTCGATGATTCGCTCGATCGCGTCGAGGTGGCGACCTTCATCG
>JBBWWE010000412.1:0-2036 GCA_050256595.1 Planctomycetota bacterium | reverse complement strand
TACAAGGGTGGCTACTTTGTTCAGGGAGATGACGATGGTCAGCCTGAGGAACAGGCCGCCGCATGATCGAGCGGGGCAAGCAACGATTTCTTTCGATGGTGCGAGGGGGTGTTTGCTTGACCGTACTGTGTGGAGCCGCACCCTGTCTTGCCTCTGATCTGCGCATCGAAGTCGCAGAGGAGGGCTGGGGAGATGCCTCGGTTGCCGATGTGAAAGCGGTGCTCGTTTGTGCTGCTGAGCCGCTGTGGAAGGCGGCGGGATCGCCTCAACTGCCCATCATCCGGGTCGAAGCTTCCGGGGGTCCGATCGTTCTGTATCGTCGAGATGATGACGGTGCCATCCGGGTTCGCCTCGCCGTCGAGGGTCGGCACTGGGCGCAGATCGCCTACCAGTTCTCCCACGAGATGGGGCACATCCTGTGCGGTTTTGACGAGGATCCCGAACCGCACCACTGGCTGGAGGAGACGGTCTGTGAGGCCGCCAGCCTGTTCGTTCTCCGAAAGATGGCACGGCGCTGGAAACAGGATCCACCGTATCCCAACTGGACCTCATATGCTCCGCACCTCGAACAGTACGTCCAGAAGTTGATCGAGAGGGGGGCACTGCCAGAGGGAGAGACCATCGATGGCTGGTACAAGAAACATCGAGTGGAAATCAAATCGACACCGGTGAAGCGTGAACGATTACTTGTCATCGCGGTGGCATGGTTACCGTTGCTGGAAAAGGATCCTCGAGCCTGGCGCGCCGTGAGGTATCTCAATCACGGTGTGCCTGAGCCAGAGGAATCGCTGGCCGGGGCGCTCCGTCGATGGAAATCAAACTGTCCCGAAAAGGATCGTGTCCAGGTCGACCGGGTCGCCCAGATGTTTGGAATCAAAATCAAACAAGACCGCACCGCCGTTGAAGATGTCGAGGATTAGAGAACCGGCTGCTCGCGTGTCAATCCGACCGATTCCAGAACCGTATCGGCAATCTCCACATCGCCGACCAGGAACAGATACTCGGTATTCTTGAGGTGGGAGACTTGACCAACTTTACGACCTTGCGGATTGTGGATACCAATTTTTGCGCCCACATAACGCGGATGGTCCCGGGACAGAACCGTGACCGTTCCACGTGTCGACAGTAGTTGCTCCATCTCTGCACGATCGAGATATCCCTCATTGTTGAAGGAGACGAGCAGATAGCGGCAGTCGGGAATCTCGACCAGTTGCTCCATCGCCCGCTGGATTCCTGGCTTCGAGTTGAAATCACTGCGCCGTTGTCGGCACTCGATCCTCTTGCAAGCGATGCCATAAACCTCCGGCTGGTCCCAGCGCACCAGGGTTTCCCATACATGGTAGTTGCCGAGGTACTTGTGCTGGTTGTAGGGGGGATCGAGGTAGGCGACATCGGCGGACAGGCGGGAAGCTGCTTCACGTGCTTCCAGCCGATGCGCCTCGGCTTTCCCGTGTTGGCTGCGTGGTACCGGATCCGGATCCCTGAGTTGCAGCGGCTGCAGGGCACGCGCGGCCCACTTCTTGAGGAAGGCCATCTGCACTCCGACCGTCGAGTCGACCCTGTCCGCGGCTTCCATCAGGGCAGTCAGAGCCACGCATCTCAGTTCATCGTCGAGATCCAGTTTTTCGATCTCCTCGCGGATGCCTTCGATACGCGCACCGTTTTCCGGGGTGAAGTAACGACTCTGACGACAGTACGTCTCGGTGAACCATCCATCGATGGGCTTGCTCGAGCGAAGGTGTTCCAGCACAGGGGTCACTTCGTCGAGACGCTCCTTGTCGAAAACGACGTGTGCTACTGCGAGCGTGTGTGCGTAGTGATTCCAGTCATTCAGGAACACTCGCCATCCTGTGGCTTTCAGCGCCTTGCCAACACGGGAAGTTCCACTGAAGAGATCGAGAACGCTGCGGCAGTCGGGTAACTCTCCCAGCACTCTCTCGATGGCAGGAATCAGGATCCGTTTGGACCCGAGATACTTGATCAATAGATGTCGATCCTCCCACAAGTAAGAAACGGTCCAGAGCGGCGACAAATTT
>JBBWWE010000411.1:0-3156 GCA_050256595.1 Planctomycetota bacterium | reverse complement strand
CCTCGCCATCGAGGCTCGAGAGGTTCCCAGTGACCACGCCTCGATGCTGGAGGAGCAGTTTCCGGAATGGTTCGAGTTCACGTTTGGTGTACTTGTTCTTGGCCATCAATCTCCAGTATTTGCTCTGACACTCGCTCTGTATCGACTCGCTCTTGCGATAACGTCCGCCTTCTGATCCAACCTCGCCCACCCAGGGACCGTTGGCCTTCCTCAGCAGAACCCGGTAACCTGAAGTGTGTCCCGGCGCCCTGGTCAAGGGAGGCGAGCCATCCCTGAAAGGCAGCGGATTCTATGAAGCGAGGAAGAGTCTCGCAAGGGATCGTGAAAGGGGACTCCGTTCCCGATCCGGTCCAGAAATGGCTCGACTACCTGCGCGTGGAACGTGGTCTGGCCGAAAATACGCTTGCTGCCTATCGACGCGATCTGCTGGGCCTGGTTTCCCACACAAGACAGCAACAGATCGATTTCCCCGACGAGATCCGCCGCTGGCACCTGCAGGAGTATCTGCGCAAATTGCACGATAAGGGGATAGGTGCTCGCAGTCGCCAACGCCAGATCTCCTCGATTCGCGGCTTCTTTCGCTTCCTCGTCCATGAGGACCAGCTCGAGGAAAATCCCGCCGAGTTGCTCGAATCCCCACGAAAATCACGCACTCTCCCCCACATCCTATCGGTGGACGAGGTCGAGCAACTGATCGAGGGCGCCGGAGACGAAGCGAGTCGGTTGCCCCTGAGAGACCAGGCCATCATCGAACTTCTCTATAGCAGCGGCCTGAGAGTCTCAGAACTGTGCGATCTGTGCCCGATGGACATCTTTCTGGAGGAGGGGTTCCTGCGCTGCCGGGGAAAGGGATCGAAGGAGCGCATCGTGCCGGCCGGTGATCGCGCACTGCTGGCGATACGGAAGTACAGGGAGAAGGAAAGACCTATGGTTCCGGCCGGTGAAGATCGGGTGTTCCTGTCGGTCCGTGGGCGTCCGATGCATCGACGCAGTGTGTCGGAGATCCTGAAAAAAGCTGCGGTCACTGCTGGCATCCTGCGTTCGGTGAGTCCCCACATGCTACGTCACTCGTTCGCCACTCACCTTCTGGAACGCGGTGCCGGACTTCGTGAGGTACAGGAGTTACTCGGCCATGCCGACATCCGGACCACCGAGATATACACTCACGTTGACCGCCGGAAATTGAGGGAAGCACACTCCCGCTACCATCCTCGACCCTGAATCTGTCGAACTCCGAAGCACCGTATGGTTGTTGTGCCAACCTCGATCAGATTTCTCGGTCGCAGAGACGTAGCCGTGAAACTACTGAAGACATTCGAGGTCGTCGGGAGTGGGGTCGACACCCTCATTGGGATAGGGCGGTGGAGGGGGCGGTCCATCGAGATAGAGGAAGTTCAACAACTGGATACCGTCGCCGATATCGATCCTGCCGTCGTCGTTGACATCGAGTGCCTTGGGACAAGTCGGTATCGGACACTCCGGACAGGCATTGGACATGTATATCAGGTTGATAATCGCATCTGCCAGATCGAGCCGCAGATTTGAATCCGCATCGCCTCTGAGAAAGGCTGCTTCCGAAGCAACCGGAATGGTCAGATCGATGGTCAACGGGGCGACTGACTGGTTCTGGATCACAAAGACATTGCTGATGGGCGGAGTCCCGAGATCTTCCTCGAAACTCAAAACAGTTTCGGTGAGAAAACCCAGTTGTGTATTCACGTCGAAGTAAAAGCGCGCATATTCCATCTCGATCCCGGTCGCCGGAATCACCTGGCCAGCATAGGGGGGCAAGATGTCGAGCAAGACACCGAGAATCACGTAGCCCACATCGTTATTGATGACTTCCTCAACGAATTCTGCTCCCACTACGGAGGTGATGGTGTCATCGACCGATGCCGAGGAGCAGGAAAGTACCAGTGGGTCGAAGGACATCGCACTCGAGAAGCCCTGAAGATCAGCGATGTTGTATCCTCGCAAACTGATCTCGTGATCGATTTCACCTGCAGCCAGGGTTCCGGTGGTGGATTGAGCCAACAAAACGTTCTGCGAGATCACCGAAAGCGATCCATCAACAAGATCAGGAACAACCGAAACACCAGCGACGAAGACCAGGTTGTCGATCGGAGGTTCCCCGACACCGTTGGAGAAGGAGATGGGCTCCTCGTTGCTCGGAACCAACCAGTTAGAGGCATCGAAAACCAGAGTCCCCAGCAACGCCGCTTGCGGAGCGGGGAGGGATTGATCAAAGGGGGCCTCGCTGTCGATGATCGCCAGCAGCGTCGCCTCCCCTTCCTCCTCATCGGTGGTGGTCTCGAGAAACTCGACCGGGATCGTCGCCAGGACGCCTGATGAGAGCTGCAGATGCTGCAGGTGGATCCGATCAGGATCGACAGAGATGCCGACCTGTACGCCGCTGACAGGCTCGTTGGCGGTGAGCCAGATCCCCACCTCGACACCGGACTGACCCGGATAGACGACCACGTCTCCCAGTTCGAGCACCGGAGCCTGCGCGAATCCCGGGCGCACAGCGCCGAGCGCACAGAGCAATACGAGCAGTAGGATCCAGCAAACGCTGAGTCTGAAGTTCATCCGAGCAACCTCACTTTATTAACAAAATACGGAGATGAAATCGTTGGTTCCGATGCCAAAATGCCTCAAACCTGCAAGTACGGGCGATGGGCACGAAATCTGGTTCTCCGACTCCTCTCGATTGTAATCAAAATTGGCAATAAACAAAGGCAAAAGACAGGACTGACAGGCATGCCGATTGCCTTCAATACTGGCCAGGATCTGCCTAACCTCTTCATTTTCATAGTGTTACAAACATCCCGCCGATGTCGCAGCCGCCGTGACGATGGTTTGAGCTTCAGAGACACCGAAAAATAGCGTTTTTGAACCCCATGTTCAGTCCGGATGCAGCAAAAAAGGGGGGGCAAAGGTTCAAACCCCCTCGAAATCCCTGTGCGAGCACTGGAAACCGCCCTGGCTGCGCCCTCAAGCGCGCCTGGAGCGACCTGTGGCCCACCGGACCCCGGGAGTCGACCTTCCCTCCCCCACGCTTTTCTCCCAATCAGAGGGGGAAAGAGCAAAGCCTGGTTACCAACGTGTCCGCCCGGTCATTGGCAACCGATCACTCTTCACTCCGGAGCCCCAACA
>JBBWWE010000410.1:0-3027 GCA_050256595.1 Planctomycetota bacterium | reverse complement strand
CAGGCGGTAACGACTACACCGATCGGCTCGTCCCGTGCGATCTGAATCCCGATCTCGGTGGCAACCGTGCAGGTATGATCTGGCAGGGCTCGGATGCCTTCGGCAGTTATGGCGTCGGTGTCCACTACGACAGTGATTTTGCTCCGGTGATCTGCCAGTCATGGGAGATCGGTGGTTACGCAGGCGATCTGTTCTTGTTGATACCGACCTACCTAATAGCCCTCGAGGGTGGTGGTGGTCCGGTCGGAACCGAGTTCCTGCGCGGCGATATCAACCTCGACGGCGGACGCAATGTCGCCGATGCCGTTTTCCTGCTTGCCAGTCTGTTCGTTCCGGGATCGGACCCGCTCGCCTGCTTCGATGCGGCTGACTGTAATGACGACGGCGGCGCCAACGTGGCCGATGCCGTTTACCTGCTGTCGAGCCTGTTCATTCCTGGATCTCCAGCCCCACCGGCTCCGAGCGGACCTGAATGTGGAGTGGATCCGACTGCCGACTCGCTGGAGTGTGCTCAGCCAGGGATATGCCCCTAGAGCAGGCTTCTGAGAACCTTCGTCAGAACCAAAACCAGCAGTGCTCCCAGAATTCCACCGATCAACAAGGTGGTGAAGCCACCGGGTACTGAGCCGGAGTTCGAATCAGTCAGGGACTCCTCTTCTGACTCCGAAGACGCAACGGCGTCGATATCTTCTGCAGTATCGGTCTCCTCGATCACTCCGGGAGTTTTATTTCCAGAGGCTCGAGTTGCTTTCTTTGCTGCCGTTGTAGCGAGGGACGATCCATCTGGGGATCGCACGCTCCTGACCACCTGTGTTTCCGATCGGGCGGAACTGGGTGCTGGTCTTGAAGGTTCCCTCACCACGGCTTCACGAACTACCGACGAATCCTGTTGAACTTCCGATTCAATAGTCTTCACGATAGGATCTCCCAGAACTTTCAGCCCATCGGCACAGGCCGAAAGTAGCACCTCCAGAGAATCGACTATTTTCTCACACTGCAGGACACGACGGCGAATTCCGTCGACATGATCAGGAAGATCACGAGACCGTAGTTCTTTAGTCTTGATCTGCGTGATCGTCCAATCGATCTCTTTGATGCGAGATTGGATTCGACCGGTGATCGTAGCGGTCTGCTCGACCAGAGAAAAACTCTCCTCACGCAAGTTGGAGAAGAGACGATTGTTCCCATCGCTTGCAGATCTCCATATACGAAGAGACTCCTTGCAGCCACGACCAATCTCTAGCAAGTCCGCGGATCTTTGCAGGAGTTCCTCGCAAACCTGGTTCAATCTATGGAGAAGTTCGTTGCTTTCCTCGAGCGAACTACCGGAGGAAACCGGGTCACTGAGCAAACTGGGAACCGAGGAAACAGCCCTCGATGGAGGCGGGGCATCCAGCGCTGCGCCACGTCGATCGGGAGCCTCCTTTGGTCTCCGGGTGGCGGCCCGCTCGCGCCGCTCCTTGCGACGAGCCTCCCTCAGCACCGATCTGGCCACGATGAGGCTCGCTCGCTCTTGCAGCACGCTGGCGGCACGTTCCGCCGTGATCGGTGCGCTAGCGAGCAGATCTTCACTGGAAATGGTGACGCTGTAGTAGGTGGAGATGCCTGAATCGAACAACTGGATGCGGTACTGCTCGCCCAACAGTTGTACTTGCCCGATCTCCTGACGTTCACGTCCGAACAAAATGAAGCGCACTTCTTCCAGAATCACTGCATCAGAGCCCGCCGAATCCTGAGCGGAAGCAACTCCGTTCAGGATCATCGAGAATAGCAACAACAGGAACAACACACGGCACGCTTTGGGTTCATGCCATGAAGCAAGACAGCGCAAAGGGGGCACTTCCTTCCGAGGAACCAGTCTACACCATCGAGAACTTGGAATCCCCCTAGAGATGGGCCTGGATGGTGGAGATCTCCCCGGCGATTTCCATCGCGCTCGGGCGTTGGCCCGGTTGGGGATCGAGCATTCGGGAGATCAATTGAAGCCAGGGAGCGGGTGCTTTACTGGTGGTGTCGGCCGTGATCTCGCACTTCGCCAGTTTTCGGATCGCATCGACCCCGCGCAAATCCCCGAGAGGATGAACTCCCTCGACCAGTTCTCGCGCCAGTAGCCCGAGCGAAAAGACATCACTGGCAGGAGTGAGGGTTTCCCTGCGTGCCTGTTCAGGAGACATGTAACGCGGGGTTCCCCAGGCGATGGCGTTGGGAGCGATCTGCTCACCAGTTCGACGTGCAATTCCGAAATCTGCGATCTTGACCCTGACATCGACCGACAGTTTCCGGAGTCGCTCGATGGCGACCAGACCCTTGGGTTCTCCCCCCAGGACCCCCCGCAGAGCCGCGTCTATCGCCCGCCGTTCTCCCTCGGCTGCAGCTTCCCTGATCAACTCCCGGGCTTCATCGAGTGCCTCCAGGAACAGGGTTCTTGAATATCCAGATCGTGCGATCAACCCCGCCCTGAGAACCGACTCCAGCGCTGCCTGAAACCGACCCGCCGCTCTGAGTAACTTGCCGCGCTGAAAAATCGAAACCGGTTGCTCCTGCTCGGCGGGACTTTGCGATTCCACCAGGTCAGCGCCAGCGCGTATCAAAATCTCCCTCTCTCCTTGTGGTACTCGCTTCGAGAGAGCCTGGCTCAACGCTTCACTGGCAATTTCCAGTGTTCCATCCGTAGACCTGACCAGCAGTCCAACCTCGATCGATTCCTCGACCAGAGAATGAAAAATAGCTCGATCATGATCGAGCAGGTTCGCAATCTCTGAACCCGTCAGCGCACCTTCAAAAAGAGCGATGCGCTCCAGCAATTTTTTGCAAACGGAGGAGGTCGCATCCAGTGCTGAAGAGAGCCGTTGCATCTCTTCGCGTACGCTCTCCTTCATGCGCAGGGGATGGAGAAACGAACCACCCTTCTGAGGTCTCCAGGCCGCTCTTTCGATGCTCTTCTCGATGCTGCGCAGCAATCTCGCAGGATGTCCATCGGCTCCTTCAGTCGAATCCAACCGGGACAGAAAAAGTGAACCTTCGCCA
>JBBWWE010000409.1:0-7837 GCA_050256595.1 Planctomycetota bacterium | reverse complement strand
GCTGCTCGGCTGGTGCACCAACAGTTACTTCGGACCGATGCTGCTGTGGAAGGGGCCTGCCGCAGATAAAGAGCTGAAGGCGGTCGAAGGGATGATGTGGAAGCGGCGCCTGTTTGTCGCCCTCGACGAACCGTATCAGATTCCCGGCGATGAGGCGGTGCGCCGACTGATTCTCATCGACCACCAGCGCAATTAGTCGGCATCCCCTTCTTTGCGGGTGAAGTGTGCGCCGCGCTTGGCGATGCGGTCACGAATCGACCCGACGATGGCAGCGATCCCGGAGACGGTAAAAACGGTCGCCAGGGTGTACTGAAGGATGTCCGGAAACTTGAAGATCACCAATCCCGAGATGAGCAAGAAGATGCCCATGATCAGTTTTCCATTGACGATGACGTTCATGGCGCTCCTTTTTCTATCCGCTCTTCTCGACTTCGATCTCGAGTGCTAGACCCATTCCGCCACTGATGCAGAGGGTCGCCAGTCCCTTTCCGCCGCCACGACGTCGCAGTTCATGCAACAAGGTGGTGGTGATGCGCGCCCCGGTGGCGCCGATGGGATGTCCAAGTGCGATGGCACCGCCGTTGACGTTGAGACGGGTTCGATCGATGGGAACCTCGCGTAAACAAGCAAGCACCTGGGCTGCGAAGGCCTCGTTCAACTCGACCAGATCGTAATCATCGACGCTACCACCGGTCTTCTCCAGCAACTTGCCGATGGCAGGGACCGGTCCCATCCCCATCCGCTTCGGTTCGACACCGGCGCGCGTCGAGGCACCCACGGTCGCCAGGATCGGCCAGCCCTCATCGCGGGCCACTGACTCATCGGCGACCACCAGCGCACAGGCGCCATCGGTGATCCCGGATGAATTGCCGGCATGGATCGAACCATCCTTCTTGAAGACCGGTTTCAGCCGACCCATCGCCTCGATGGTGACATCGTCTCTGGGATGCTCGTCGATCTCGACCACCGTCACACCCTTGCGACCGGGGATCTCGACGGGAGCGATCTCATCGCTGAAGAATCCCGCTTCACGGGCTCTCTGGCAGCGCTGCTGGCTCTCGACCGCATATGCATCTTGCTCATCACGACTGATGGAGAACTCCTCGACCAGGTTCTCGGCGGTCGCCCCCATCAACTGATCGGCCATCGGACAGTGAAAACCGTCTCGATACATGCCGTCGATCAGTTCGCCTTCACCGAGGCGGTATCCCTTGCGCGCACCCAGCAGGTAGAAGGGAAGTTGCGACATGCTCTCGGTACCGCCGGCGACCATCACCTGCGCATCTCCTCGTTCGATGGCATCGCGAGCCTCGATGATGGCAAGCAGCCCCGAACCACAGGCCATGTTCAACGTGATGGCGGTGGTATGGGTCGGCATGCCGGAACGGATGGCGATCTGACGCGCCACGTTGGGCCCACCACCGGCTTGACGTCCACATCCGAAACGCAACTCTTCGACGCGTTCGGGGGCGATTCCGGCAGCTGCAAGTGCAGGAACCACCGCGGCAACTCCCAGATCCGCCGGCGATAACGACGACAGACCACCGAGGAACTTGCCGATGGGAGTTCGAATGGCAGAACAGATGACAGCACGGCTCATGACTGTGCTCCCGTCAGCGCTCTGGAGACGAGAATCTTCTGCAGATCCTCACCGCCGCCGAAGGGGGTTGCCGCTTGTACGTCACGGTAAGCACGCTCGACCGGGTACTCACGGCTGTATCCATTTCCGCCGAGAATCTGCACGGCATCTTTGGTCGCCTTGTAGGCGGCCTGCTTGGCCGCCAGGTTCGCCATCGCAGCCTCGCGGCTGGCGGCCTTGCCAGCATCGAACAGACCTGCGGCACGCCACAGGATCAATCGCGCTCCCTCGATGGAGGTGGTGGCCTCGGCAAGCATCGCCCGAACCGACCCGAATCGATCGATCGATCGACCAAAAGCGACTCGCTGGGAGGCATAACCGAGCGCATGACTGATGGCACCGCGGGCCAGACCCAGGGCGATGGCGGCACCACCGAGACGGGCCTTGTCGACCACCCTCGAGATGGCAGACCAGCCCGAATCCGCCTGGCCCAGGCGAGCTCCCGCATCGAGCCGGACCCCGTCGAGGTGAAGTTCGCACAATCCTGCTCCCCGGAGACCGAGCAGATCCGTCTTCTGGTGACGCGAGCAGCCTTCCGTCGAGGGATCGACGACATAAGCACCGAGATCCTGTAGTTTCTCGTCGCCATTTCGAGCGACAACGGTAATCAGTCCAGCGAGGGCACCGCCACCCACCCAGGTCTTCTTGCCATGCATCGAGTAACCATCGGTTTCTTCTCCGACAGCGCAGGTGATGCCCGAAGCATCGGACTCGGCTTGCACTTCGGCGAGCGCGAAGGTGGCGAGTGTCTCTCCGCTGGCCATACCGGGAAGCCAGCGTTCGCGTCCCGCGTCATCGGCGAGATCGAGGATGGCGGTCGAACCCTCGAACAGGTGAGAGGCCAGTACCAAGGCGGTCGAACCACAACAACGCGCGACCTCCTCGACCACGAGGCAGGCCGCGAGCAGATCGAGTCCTGCTCCACCATGTTGTTCGGGAATCGTGATCCCCAGCATCCCCAGTTCAGCGAGTTCCGCGATGGAGTCGGTGGGCAAACCCTGGGACTCATCGAGATGCTCTGCTCTCGGTGTGATCTCGTTGTCTGCGAAATCCGCGATCATCTCGCGCACTTCCTTGTGATGTTCCTCGAAGCGGATCAACCTGGGTCCCTTTCGTTCACTTCTATTCCAGTAAAGAGCCCTGACCGAGCGGGCTCCTCATCCTTGAGCGTCCCCATCGTGGGTGTCTCGTAGCAACGTTTCCAGTGCCTCTCTGAGGGTCATCTTTGCCTCTGCGACCCGGGTGGCAACCTGTTCGAGCCGCTGGGAACCTCCGGCAGCCTCCAGACCCCTTCTCACCCACTCCTGCTCGGCGCGCCGTCGGATACGGCGAACCGTCCGCGCCTGCGCTCTGTCGGAATCGGGCGATTCACGGTGACACCGAGCCGCCGCCAGCAGAGCCTCCACGATCTCGTCGATCCCGGAATCATCGTGGCTACTTGCGGCGATGGGATCGGGAGCATCCTGATCACGAGCGGCATCTTTCGACCAGCGCATCAGTTCTTCGGCGCCGGGACGATCGCACTTGTGCACGATGATCCGGTCGACGACTTCCATGATTCCTGCCTTGAGCAGTTGAATCGCATCGCCGGATTCGGGAGACAGCAGCAACCAGGCCTGGTCTGCCTCCTCAGCGATTTCGACTTCCAGTTGCCCGACCCCCACCGTTTCTATGATAACGATGCCAAAACCAGCCCGCGCCAGGATCTCCGCGGCCAGATCGGTACAACCGGCGACACCGCTTCTGGAGCCTCGACTGGCGATACTACGGAACCAGGAACCTTCTCCCAGATCACCTGATATCCGTGCGCGATCACCCAGCAAGGCTCCACCGGAAATAGGACTGGTGGGATCCACTGCCAGCACCGCGACCCGCTCTCCTGTGTCGAGCAGTTTCGGAACCACCTTCGCGATCAGAGATGACTTGCCGACTCCCGGAGCCCCGGTCAAACCGATGCGAAAACCGTTCGTCGCCTCGGGAAGCCCCGCCAGTAAATCATCTGCCGAGGACTCGTCCTCCTCGACTGCAGTGATGGCACGAGCCAGATGGCGTCGCGATCCCTGGAGTACTCCGGCAACCAGTTCTTCGAGATCGGTGGCTGGCAAGTTACCCCCGGCCCGGACGGACATGGCGCGAGATGACGAGGCTCTGGATCTGACTGGTGCCCTCGTAGATCTCCGTGATCTTGGCATCGCGGAACAATCTCTCGACCGAACTCTGGCGGCCGATGCCGGCTCCGCCGAGTACCTCAAGGGCCATCCGAGCCGCATCATTGGCAACCTCGGAGGCATTCAACTTGGCCATCGCGGCCTCTCCGGAGTGCGGGAGGCCCAGATCTTTCATGATCGCGGCCCGACGAGTCAACAGGCGTGCTGCGTCGAGTCGAGTCGCCAGTTCCGCAATCTTGTGTGAAACGAGCTGGTTGTCGGCGAGTTTCCTGCCGAACATCTCATGGCTCTCGGCAAAAGCGACCATCTCATCGAGACACGCCTGGGCGATCCCGTTGGCCTGGGAGGCGATCCCGATGCGGCCACCATCGAGAGTATGCATGGCGATCTTGAATCCTTGACCTTCTTCGCCGAGCAGATTCTGCGCCGGAACCCTCATCTCATCGAAGATCAGTTGCACCGTATCGGAGCCACGTATGCCGAGTTTCTTCTCCTTCTTGCCGACCGAGAAGCCGGGCATCGACTTCTCGATCACGAAGGCACTGATCCCGCGTGACTGAAGAGAAGGATCCATCGTCGCAAAGGTGACGATGATATCTGCGTATGAACCATTGGTGATCCACGCCTTGGTGCCATTGAGCACCCACTCATCTCCTTCTCGCCGACATGTCGTTTCGATGGCTGCAGCATCGGAACCATGATCCGGTTCGGTGATGGCATAAGCTCCGAGGGACTCTCCACTGGCAAGACGAGGGAAGTAACGAGCATGCTGCTCTTGTGAACCAAAGTGCAAGATCGGACTGGAGAGCAGCGAGTTGTGCACCGAAACGGTCACACCGGTAGACGCACAGCCACGATTGATCTCTTCGAGCGCCACGGTGAGAGCCAGATTCCCGAGATCCAGGCCGCCGTACTGCGAGGGAGTCAGGATTCCCATGAATCCCAGTTTTGCCAGCCGTTCGACATTGTCGGCGGGAAAACTCTCCTCCCGATCGTGCAGATCAGCCGCTGGAATCAGAACATCGTCGGCAAAATCACGGGCTGTCTGATGCAACTCGAGGATCTTCTGCGGGAGAGAAGTTCCGAGCATCGCCGCCAGCTGGCCTTCGAGATCGGTCTCTGTGCCCTCTTCGAGCATCTGTCACCCCTTCTTGTCAGGAATAATCGTAGAAACCGCGACCAGTCTTTCTGCCCAGATCGCCAGCAGCGACCATCTTGCGCAGTAGTGGACAGGGTCGGTACTTCGGATCTCCCAGCTCCTCTTGCAACACCTCGAGGATATTGAGGCACACATCGAGACCGATGAAATCCGCCAGTGCGAGGGGACCCATCGGATGCCCCATCCCCAGTTCCATCACCTCATCGATCGATTCTCGACTCGCGACACCCTCCATCAGGGCAAAGAAAGCCTCGTTGAGCATCGGAGCGAGGATCCGATTGGCCACGAAACCCGGAAAATCTGCCGCTTCCCACGGCTCCTTGCCGAGCCGCCGCGAAAGTTCAAGGGTGGCCTCGACGACATGATCCGAAGTGCGGTGCCCGCGAATCACCTCGACCAGCTTCATCATCGGAACCGGATTCATGAAGTGCATTCCAACGAAGGATTCCGGACGCGAGGTGAAGTTCGCAAGCCTCGTGATGGAGATGGAAGAGGTATTACTGGCAATCACCCCGTCTTCTGAGACCTGCTCGTCAAGAGCAGCGAGCACCTTTTCCTTCAATTGCTCATCTTCGGGAACAGCCTCGACCGCCCACTGCACTCCCGCAGCGGCTTCTGGACTACTCTCGAAAGAGATCCGTCCGAGCGCTGCTTCTGCATCGGCCGATGTGATCTTCTCTTTTTTCACCATGCGACCGAGACTGTTCTCGATGAATCCCCGCGCTCGTTCGAGTGCTTCCTCGAAGGGATCGATGACGACCACCTCGTAACTCGACTGAGCAAAGACCTGGGAGATCCCGTTACCCATCGTGCCGGCACCAACGACGGCGACGCGCTGGACTGAATCGACCAGGGCCTGAGATTGTTGTGAAATCGAGGCTGACATGAAGTGCTCCGCCTTCCGGATCGAGGAAATTCCGCCACCCCCGCTGATTCAAAAAAAAGGAATGGCAGCCTCAAGATCGTAGGAGCCAGCCCTGCGGTGGGCAAGCGTACCGGTACCGTCAGAGGCCTCAGAACCGTCAATACCGGACCAGGAAGCCGACCAGGAGGGGTTGGACCCGATCCGATGGAAAAAGGCCCCGGGGTGCTTATCACCCCGGGGCCTGCAGTGCTCAACCTCGCCTGTGATCAACCACAGACGTCGTAACTCACACAATCGAGAGCGTCCGCCGTAGGATCTGCTCCGCAACTGCCATGTGGTGGAGGAGGTGAATCACCATCACTGAACAGATCTGCGAGTCCGTAGACGGGATCGGCGATATTCACCATTCCATCGTCATTCATGTCGCAGGCATCTGCACAGGCAAAAGTGCCGCCAAGGAACAGCGTGTTGAGAGCATGAACGATGTCCGCGATGTTGTAGCCACCGTCGACGTTGCAATCGCCACGATCGAATCCTCCAGTGGAGGTCGGAGTGAGAATCACAGTACCGTCGATGGTTTCTGGCTCATACGCAGCACCATTCACCACAACGAGGTTTTCTACTGGTGTCGAACCGATGGTTTCAGACCACTCGAGGGTCGTCGCCACAGGATTTGGAACTCCCGCGAGATTTCCCGCATTGGTATCGTAACCAACGATCACGACCTCGGTATCGGACGCGAAGGAGATAACCTCCGCACCGACAAAACTGTAGACAACACCAACGGTAACCCCATCCGCCATGATCGTTTCGGTCATGAAGTCGGGACCACTGGAACCGTTCAGGGCTGCCAGTACAGGTGCAGGTGTCAGCGAGATAACCACAAGCACCGCCGGATCACTCGCCAGCGACATCGAGAATCCCTGGGTCGCGTTCGGGAAGCCAGGATTGTCATCCTCTTCACCGATGGAGAGGCTCGCCACCAGCGAACCGACACCGGTAACCTCATCGAACTCTGCATTGACCTGCGGAGCCACGAGGCGGAATCCCGCTGGCTGCTGGACGTCGATCTGGCAGATGGCCGAAGACTGATTCTGCGTACAGACCCCTGTCACCACGTAGGTACGGGTCCCGACCATTGAAGTCGGGTCGCTGTATGCGTTATCGGTACCCGGCAGGATCGCCAGCAAGAAACCATCACGAACCACCTCGATCTGGTCGTAAACCTCTCCGTTGACCCAGGAGAGATCCACTATCAGACCGGTCCCCTGGTTACACACCAGAGCCTGGATCGGATCACAGGTGCAACCGGGATCTGCGGCGCAGTCCGGGTCGAGGCAATCGACCAGACCGTCGAGATCGTCATCCACTCCGTTGGCACAGTCTTCCGGCTGACCCACTGAGAGTTCGATGAGCAGCAAGCCGCTACCGGCTTGACCAGCAGAAGCTGAACCCAAACGTATCGTCAGTTGATCACCGACAGTGACGGAGAGCTGGATCTCGGCATCGAGGCCACACGCGTCACCGTTGCAAGCAACCTGTACCAGTGCACCACAGGAACCCTGATACACGATGAGGCTAGAATCGAAGGTCAACAAACCACAGGTACTGACGGTGAGAACACCCGTTCCAGGCACCTGCAGGCTGTACCACACATCGTTATCCATCGCTCCGATGAACGAACCAGCACATGGCCCCACGGAATCAGCACTGCCGCTGGCACCGATGGTGTTGACCAAGTTGAGGCCAAGACCGGCCACCTCGGCAGTCGCACACTCATCAGCAGGGAACGGAATGCAGGAAGGATCGCCAGCACAATCGGGATCGTCACAATCGGTCAGTCCATCGAGATCATCATCGACACCATTGGTGCAATTCTCGATCGGAGATCCAACACATGCCGGATCGGCAACACAATCGGGATCCGCACAATCGATGGCACCATCTCCGTCATCGTCGACGCCGTTATTACAAACTTCGACAGGAGTACCGCCACCGGGCGTGAA
>JBBWWE010000408.1:0-3237 GCA_050256595.1 Planctomycetota bacterium | reverse complement strand
AAACATCCGTTCAAAAACATCAACACGCCCGAAGATCTTCTCGGGCTGGAGACAATCGATTGAGACCTACCGGAGTCCCTGCACGAAACAAACTGCTGAAATTACAAAAGCGCCTGGCAGAGGAGGCACGTCGAGAAATAGAACGCTCCATCGATGACCCCTCAGGATCCTTGCAGCGCTGGCGCGATACCTACGAACAGGCAACTCTTGGAAAACTCGAGCCGGTCTCCATCGAAGAGATCGCCGACCATGCTTTTGGCTGCTCCGTGGTTCACTTCGGTGATTACCACTCCCTGCGCGAATCCCAGAAGGGCCCACTTCGAGTTATTGAAAAGTTGATCGAAATGGGAAAAAAAGTGGTGCTCTGCACCGAAGCATTCCATATCGACGCTCAGGATTCCCTGGACCGCTGGAACCGTAATGAGATCGATGACGAAACACTGCGCAGCGAATCGAACTGGAATCAAAGATGGGGGTTTCCGTGGCGTAACTACGCGCTGCAACTCGATTTCTTCCGGGAACGTGGACTTCCCATCCTCGCACTGAACTCGGAGCCTGACGTAGTTGGAAACTCATTCGATGCGCGAGAAAAAATTGCAGCGATGCGCCTCGTCGAGGCGATCGGTGAACATGAAGGTGCAGTTCTCGCAGTCACCTTCGGAGATCTTCACGTCGCACCGGCCCATCTTCCTGCACAGTTGATGCGTGTGGCCTCCCGATCCGGGTTCGGTTCTCCAGCGCAGTGCACCATCTTTCAGAACATCGATCGGGTGTACTGGGAACTGGCGGAAAGCGGACAGGAACAAAAAGTCCAGGCGGTAAGGATCGGTAAAGATCGGTTTTGCATGATCAACACCACTCCCCTGGTGAAGTTTCAGTCCTATCTGAACTGGCAATTCAACGAGCAGGAACTGGAAGAATCAACGGGAGCCCTGAACCTGCCCTCCATCTCCTCTACCATCATGACCGATCAGATCTGGATGATCATCGAGACGATATGTGAATACCTTGGCATTTCATCCTAAGGACTCGATCACTTCCCGATTCACACCGGCCGAGACCTGGATCTCATCGGCAGGCTTAAAAAGCAGCACAACCTCGACGAAGCAGAGATGGAACTGGTGAAATCTCAACTGGAGAGAGAGGAGTCGTGCTATCTACCGAGGGTGCAGGTCATAGTGCTGGGAAACCTATCGATCCGTCATGCATCCGAAGAAGCAACCCACCACATGAACTTCGTCATGTGCAAGGACAAAGGGCGTGTCGAGGATCCGATCGACTGGTTCTATGAAAATGCACTTCGAGAAGCCATTGGATACCTGGGAACCAAGATCATCGACCACAAACGAACATGCCTTGATGTGAAGGAACTGGAATCGCTCGCTGAACGATTTCGAGGACGTCGCATGGATCCACTGATGGGAGCAACTCGACAGTCGGTCCGTGATTCTCTCCAGCATATATACGCCGAGATGGACTGGCTCCATGGCAAGGGCAAGCGCCCGACCTTCCGGGCACTGGCACACCGGGATCCAGATGTCATCGCCGGTACCACGCACGCGCTGGGGTACCGCCTGGGAGATAATATCTACCGCAACCTGGTCAACGGGAAATTGCGTAGAATCCAGTTGAAAGAACTGCTCTGTACATCACTTCGTGACCCGGGAAAAAGCCGGGAGGTCTGGTTCAACTGGAGTCGCCTTGCTCACGATCCCGAGTCTGAGTCCTCGTCATCGACCGGCAACTCGAGGCGCGGATAGACGATTCCGGGTCCGGTCACCGGGTGCCCCGGCTGTAGTTGGGGTCCATCCCCGAGCAACCCGACCACTTCAGAAGCAGGGGCTGCGGCCTCCTCGAAGGCCCCGACGAGCCTGGCTGCGCTCTGGGGCACGAACGGCAACAACAGCACGGAAACGGCGTGCACCACTTCGAGCAGGGCTGCCAGATCTCGCCCACATGCTATTTGGTCGCTCTTCCTGGTCTTCCATGGCTCGGCCGCATCGAAGAGTCGATTGCCATGACGAGCGAGGTTCACGACTGCATCGAGCGCTGCCTTGAAGTGGTGACTGTGCAATGCGGAGTCCCACCCCTGGCGAGCCTCCCGGATCACCTGAAACACTTCCGTGGCAAAAGGAGATTCGTTCACCCCATCCGGAACCTTCGAATCAAAGTTCTTGCCCGTGAACGTAAATACTCGATGAGCCAGATTGCCGATCACATCGGAGAGCTCGTCATTATTTCTCTGGATGAAATTTTCCCAGGTAAAGGAGGTGTCTTTTCCCTCGGGAGCGATTGCCGTCAGGTAATAACGAACACGGTCAGCTTCGAACAACTTGAGGATTTCTTCGGCGGTGACCCCTACTCCCCTTGATTTCGAGAACTTTTCTCCCTTGAAGTTCAGGTATTCGTTAGCAGGGATATCTGCAGGCAATCGAAACTCATCGTGTCCGAGTAGCATCGCTGGCCAGATGACCGCATGAAAGATGATGTTGTCCTTGCCGAGAAAGTGGACGATCTCGACATCATCGTCTGTCCACCAGGAACGCCATTCGTCTTCTTGCCCACGTATCCGGAACATTTCCCTGGTGAAGGAGATGTAACCCACCGGAGCATCGAACCAGACGTAGAGTACCTTGTCCTTGGCCTCCTCCAGCGGTACCGGAACTCCCCATTCCAGATCCCTGGTGATACAACGAGCGGGCAACCCCTCTTTGACGGTCCCGAGCGAAAAATTGCGGACGTTGCCTCGCCAATCGATTTTTTTCTCGAGCCACTCTCTGAGCCGATCCTCGTAACGATCGAGACGGAAGAACCAGTGCTTGGTGGAGGTCAACTCCGGAGTGGCACCACAGGTGGCACAAAGCGGGTCGACGAGCCTGTCTTGCTCGAAGGCACCGCCACACGAATCGCACTGGTCGCCCCGTGCGCCCTCTGCTGTGCAAAGCGGGCAAGTACCCTCCACGTATCGATCAGGAAGGAACATCTCGCAGGAACCACACCGGAACTGATCGGTGACCTTTTCCTCGATGTCACCTCGTTCCTTGATCTTCAGGAAAAAATCCTGAGCCAGTTCATCGTGCCCCTCGCAGGTCGACGTACCGCTGTAATGGTCGAACTCGATTCCCAGTGAGGAGAAAACCTGTTCCTGGATGGCTCGATACCTTTTCACGACTTCCGATGGAGAACTGTTCTCCTGCTGGGCAGAAATTGTGATAGGAACTCCGTGGTCATCACTAC
>JBBWWE010000407.1:0-14586 GCA_050256595.1 Planctomycetota bacterium | reverse complement strand
GGTCTGCTCTCGCAGAGGGTCATTCAGCGATAGGGGATGAGGCACCGCAGAAATCAATCACCGGATTACAATTGACGCACTCGGGAAGGTGGTCGCGCCCGAACCGAGATGGAGCTGCTCCGCGCATCGCCTTCGAGCATCCAATTCTCGATTCACGGGTTGGCGCGACTGGCGAGCAGATCCTCTCCGACTCCGACCTGGAAGCGATTGCCGAGCGTTACATCGAGGTGGCGCAATGTGCTCTGGAAACCGGGTTTGATTTCGTCGACCTCAAGGCGTGCCACGGTTACCTGATCCATGAACTGCTATCGGCGCGTTCTCGCCCCGGTCGTTACGGGGGGGACATCGAGGGACGAAGTCTATTCCTGAGAGAACTGATCGCGCAGGTCCGCAGCGCGGCTCCTGGTCTGGGCATCGGGGTTCGCTTGTCGGTGACCGATGTGGTGCCCTTTCGAAAGTCTTCCGATGGGGATGGCGAACCGGACTGGCCTGAAGGCGAATCCTACGAACATGGATTCGGTATCGATCCGCAGGAGCCGATGCAGCCGCAATGGGATGAACCGTTACAACTCATCGCGATGCTGCAAGAAGCGGGAATCGACTGGCTCAATTTGACCATCGGATCGCCCTACTGGTGTCCTCACCGACAGCGGCCCGCACAGTACCCGCCCAGTGATGGTTATCCTCCGCCGGAAGATCCGCTGGTCGGTGTCGCTCAGCATCTGCGGGCGGCACGGCGAGTCCGCAGCGAGTTCCCCGATCTCGGCCTGGTCGGAACCGGCTGGAGTTATCTGCAGGAGTGGCTTCCGGCGGTGGCCCAGCACGAAATTCGGAATGGTCACCAGGATGTGATCGGGCTCGGCCGTTCGATGCTGTCCTATCCCGAGCTACCGAGAGATGTGATCCATGGTCGGGCGATGCCAAAGAAATTGATCTGTCGAACTTTCAGTGATTGCACCACCGCTCCACGCAACGGACTGGTGAGTGGCTGCTTTCCCCTCGATGATCACTATAAGAAACATCCAGCGGCTGAGCAGTTAAAGAGTGCCAAGGCCAGTGCCAAACAGAGTTCCAGCGAGAGGAAGAGTGGATGAATGATTCCGAGTCGGTTTCCCAGGAGCCGATCGTACTTCCGATGGTGCAGCCTCCTGATCCAGAAACTCTGGCCGAGGAAAAAAAGTGGCTCATCACCCTGGAAAATGCTCCTCGCCTCACGCGGTGGACATCTTTTCTCAAAAAGGGGGGGCCCGGTTATCTGCAGAGTGCTCTGACCCTGGGAGGGGGTACCGCCGCTGCCACATTGATGGCCGGTGGAGCCTTTGGATACAGCCTGCTGTGGGTGGCACCCGTTTCGATGCTGCTAGGAGTGGCGGTGTTGTCGGCGGTGGCGCACCAAACTCTATCGACGGGGAGGAGACCGCTACCGGCGATCCGTCAACATGCCGGACCGTTCTTCGCCTTTGCCTTCATTGCGGGTGCAGTGCTGTCGAGTGTCATCTGGCACTTCGCTCAGTACGCTCTCGCCGCCGCCGCCATCGGAGACATCGGAGCCGTCACCGGTGCCGGGATATCTCGTTGGGGCGGTGGATTGCTGGTGCTGGCGTGGGCCGTAATCTGGTCCTTCACCTACGGCCGTTCCCCGAGACTGTTGAGACTTTTTGAACGCAGTATGCAGGTGATGGTATGGCTGATCGTTGCGTGTTTTGCCGCTGTCGTGGTGAAGACGGGGATCAGTGATCCGGCAGCTTTCTGGGCAGGTTTTGTTCCCGGAGGTGTCGAGCAAATCTTTACCCCCGCCAGTGGCGATGCGACCAAGTCGATCGATGCACTCAGTATTGTGGTGGCAGGACTAGCGGCAGCGATCGGTGCCAACATGGTATTTCTCTATCCGTACTCGTTGCTGGCGAGAGGTTGGGGAAAAGAACACCGTTCCCTGGCGAGGTTCGATCTGTTCGCGGGAATGTTCGTGCCGTATCTCCTGACCACGACCCTCATCGTGGTGGCGGCAGCCAGCACCTTCGGACCCGGTGGAATCCCATTCCCCGGCAAAGGTTTTGCGCCGGTCGATGCGGCGATGATTCTGGAGGCCACCTTCGGCACCAAGAGTTCACGGGTTCTGTTTGATCTTGGGTTGCTCGGAATGGTCACCAGTAGCATCACGATGCACATGATTTGCTGTGGATTCGCAGCTTGTGAAGCGTTCGGCTGGAAGGTTGGCTCGACCAAGTTTCGACTTGCCTGCTT
Organism: Planctomycetota bacterium; assembly: GCA_050256595.1. Classification (GTDB taxonomy): domain Bacteria; phylum Planctomycetota; class UBA8108; order UBA1146; family UBA1146; genus UBA1146. The sequence continues at coordinate 12,342 of JBBWWE010000407.1, read as the reverse complement.
GTTACCCGCTCCGGGAGTTCTTGGAGCCTTTTTCTGGGGTGATATCGCCATCTGGATTGCCGTTCCCACGACCATCCTGACCGGGTTTCTACTACCTGCGGTCTACATCGGCATTCTCAAGATGCAGCGATCAAAGGAGTATCTCGGAGCAGAGCGGCCGGAAGGAACCAAGGCTTTGCTGTGGCAGGGTTTGATTCTCCTGGCAACGCTGGTGCTCAGTGCATTCCTGATCTGGAAGACCTATACAGCGTTCCCTGGCTGGTGGGGGAATCTCACCGGATGAAGATCGAACTGCCGAATCCTACTGGAGATCCCATCTGGCTCGAAGACGGTGTGCTGGCCACGGAGCCGGAGCCGGAGGCGGCGGCTCCAGTTCGCATCGCTTATGCCGCTGCGCACATCATCCTCGAGGAATCTTACAGGGAGCTCTCGGTGCCATCGGATGCCAGTGAACATATCGATTGGTCCCGGACGATGGTATTTCGTCAGCATCTGGCGAGCCACGGTTTCGGTATCGCCGAGGCGATGGACACGGCACAGCGATTCGAACTGGGGTGGCCCGCGGCACGACGATTGATCGAAGAGTGTGGTGCGCTGCAACTAGAGACCGGATTCATCGCCGGCGCTGGTGCAGACCAGTGCCAAGACGTTGCTGATCTCACGACCCTGATCGATGCGGTGGTCGAACAGGTGGGCATCATCCAGTCCGCCGGGGGCATCCCCATCATTTTGCCGATGCCGTGGCTGTGTCACTGGGGGTGTGATGAGGAGCAGTTCATCTCGACTTATCGTTCCATCTTCGAGCAGTGTGCGGGACCGCTCTTCATCCACTGGCTCGGTCCGATGTTCCTGGCAGAACTCGAGGGCTATTTCCCAGGCGATTCGCTGCAGAAGATCCTGGAGATCGACCCCGACAAGGTCCGGGGGGTCAAGATGTCGATGCTGGATCACGATCTGGAACTGGAGGTTCGTGGCCACTGCCGGGATCGCGGCCAGATCGTGTTGACCGGAGATGATTTCCACTTCAGTGCTCTCATCGAGGGGGATGGAGAGGCACCGTCAGGCTCCGTTTTGCTCGGAGATCGTCAGATTCCTGACGGCGAGTTCAGCCATCCGTTGCTGGGGGTTTTTGATGGCGTCGCGATTCCTGCCGGTCGCGCTCTGCGTCACCTGGCGGCAGGTGATATGACCGGATACCGGCGTTGGATGGAGCCGTGCGAGGTTTACGGCCAGAAGGTCTTCGAGGCACCGACCCATCTTTACAAAGCGGGACTCGCCTTCACCGCCTGGCTCAACGGTCACCAGGGGCAACCGATGCTATTGAACCGCATCGATCTCGAGCGTGATCGAAACCACCTGCTGGAAGTGGCGCGGCTCGCATCGCTGGCAGGAGCGATCGTCGATGCCGGTGAAGCGGCGGAGAAGATCGAGTTCTTGATGGCTGGTGTTGACCGATGAACCACGAGGAGAAGGTCGCCATCCGGATCGATGGGACCACCCTTGAAGTATCCGCAGGATCTCAGCTGGCGGCTGCTTTGATGGATAAAGGTTTCGTCTCGCTCCGCACTTCTCCGGGTGGTGATCCGCGTGGAGTTCTCTGTGCCATGGGAAGTTGTCATGAGTGTCGCGCGACGGTCGATGGTCATCGCTCGGTAAGAACCTGTCTCGTCACCGTTCAAGACGGGATGGATGTCATCACCGAAAGCCCGCTCGAAAAGAAGCCTCTTCCCGAAGTGGAGCACTGCGATGTCTCCGAGGACGAGACGGATGTTGTCGTCATCGGCTCCGGACCGGCAGGTCTCTCTGCTGCCTGCGCGGCTGCCGAACGGGGTCAAAAGGTGCTGGTGATCGATGAGTCGCCACGCCCAGGAGGGCGGATCTGGGCCCATCGGAGCCAGATGCCTGCGGTGGTGCGAAACTGGATCGACCGGGCCGATCGAGCGGGGGTTCGCCGACTGCAGGGAGCCACGGTGATCGACGGAGAGACAGGACTGCTGGAGTCTGCCTCCGTCGTCAGCGGAGCCCGTACCCGTGTTCGTTGTCAGAAGATCATCGTCGCCACCGGCGCTCGCGAACGCTTCTTGCCCTTTCCCGGCTGGACTCTTCCGGGAGTGACGGGGGCCGGTGCATTGCAGTCGCTCATCAAGGGCGGGCTCGATGTGAAAGGAAAACGTTACGTCATCGCAGGTACTGGACCGCTTCTACTGGCGGTTGCAGCGATCGCGGTCTCGGCCGGTGCCGAGGTGATCCTCGTCGAACAGGCATCGATTCTTCAGCGCGTCCCGCTGGCTTTCTCACTACTGTCATCGCTGGAACGGATGCGGGAGGGATGGCAACTGTGGAAAGCTCTTCAGGGAGTCGAGAAGATCTCTTCTTGCTGGCCGGTCAAGGCTCAGGGCGATCAGGTCCTCGAGAAAGTGCATCTGAAGGTGGGCAACACAACTCGCATCGAGGAGGTCGATGGGCTCGCCGTTGGATTCGGTCTCATCCCCGAGACACGGGTTGCCCAGGGTCTCGGTTGTATGCTCGAAAAAGATGGACGTGTGAAGGTTGATCGGTATCAGCGTACGAGTGTCGAGGGAGTGTTGTGCGCCGGGGAGCCGACCGGGATCGCCGGAAGTGAGGCTGCCCTGGCTTCGGGACAGATCGCCGGCACCGTGGCAGCGGGAGCGACTCCCGCTTTCCAGTTGGTGCAGAAACTCCGAAGCCATCGCAACTGGGGGGTGGCCCTCGAGCGGACCCATTCGTTGCGCCCCGAGTTGATCCGATCGGTGGTTGAAGATGTCATCGTCTGTCGTTGCGAGGACGTGGCCTCTTCCAGCATCCGCGGGGTCCTGTCGCTGAGGCAGGCGAGGATGCAGCACCGGATCGGCATGGGCCCCTGTCAGGGCAGGGTCTGCATGCCGATTCTGGCGCTCGGCGCTACCCATCAGCACGATACGGTCCGTCCTCCCTGGTCGACGAGTCCATCTCCACGGGCAGAACTCTCCTCGACCGATGGACACTAGCGCTTTCTGATCGGTTATCTTCCTCCGGATCACCTCAGTTCGGAGCGAGCCGATGGACCGTGCATCTCTCATCATCATCTGCGCCCTGGCGGCGCTGGCGATCGCCATCGCTGGAATGCTTGCACCGGATTCCGCCTCCGGAGTCGCCGGGGTAGACGGATTCCATCCGGTAGCTTCACTGGCTCCATCCATCACGGCCACCATTCGGGCTCTCGATGCCGAGCAGTCGATCGCGCTGGTGAGTGATTACTGTCTTGCTCCCGATGAGATCCCGCGTGGAGGGACAGCACTTGCCCCTGACCTGGAGCGTATTCTTCGCTCCGGTGCCCGCATCTTGCTGGTTCGTTCTGCAGCAGGGTTACCTCGCGATGAACTGAGAAGGGTAGGGACGCCGGTGGAACTTGCCTGGTCTACCGTCGAGGAAGTGGCAAACAGCATCGAGATCATCGGTTCTCTGGTGAATCGACAGCAAGCAGCAACTTCGCTGGCGCAGAAAATGCGAGAGACCCTTGTTTCGGCATCTTCCCCGGATGCACCGCGGGTTCTTCTGGTCATCGGAGATTCCTTCGACGAGTCGGGTGGACTCTGGGTGATCAAACCGAACTCGATACACGGAGCGGTGCTGGAAGCTGCAGGTTACCTCAATGCCATCGAGCAACCGATGCGGGGCAGCCCGCAGCTATCGCTGGAACGACTGCACAAGATCGACCCCGATGTCATTCTTCATCTGGTTTCTGGCGATGGATCCTCGGGTCGTGGAGAGGAACAGCTAAAGAGAGATTATGCCGCTCTGGGCGCTCTTCAGGCGGTTCGACAGGATAGAGTGGGGCGCGTTTGTCAGCCGCGAATCCTCGATGAGGGGCCTGAGATGCTCGAACTGGTCGCTGCGATTCGCAACCAGGTCGAGCGACTGTGGCGGGGAGGGCCCTGATGAGCGCACTGCTGTCTCTCAGTAACGCCACGGTTCTCGCCGGCGACCGAGCCATTCTGGACGATGTTTCCATCGAGGTGAGCGAGGCCGAGATGATCGCCATCATCGGCGCCAACGGTTCGGGAAAGAGCACGCTGATCCGTGCCCTGCTTGGACTCATATCACTCGATTCCGGAACGGCACAGGTGGAAGGGAAGCAACTCTCATCCATTTCGGCTCGACAACGCGCGAAGATGATGGCGTGGTTGCCACAGGAAGCGACGGTTACCGATGCATTGCTGGTGGAAGATGTGGTGGCTGCATCTCGGTATCGGTTCGATGAACCCAGGGCCGTGGCTCTCGAAGCCGCGCATCGGGCGCTGACCGATGCGGGCGCACAAGGTCTTGCCCGGAGATGGATGACGGAACTCTCCGGTGGAGAACGCCAACGTGTCGAACTGGCAACGATGGTGGCGCAAGAAGCTCGTTGCTGGCTCCTCGATGAGCCTGCGAATCATCTCGATCCGGTGTGGCGCGCCAGAACGCTTCGCTTCCTCGACGGTAAGGTCCACGAGGGAACAACAGCACTGGTAGCTCTTCATGACGTTCATCTCCTGGGCCATGTCGATGCATCGAGAACGCGGGTCATCGGCATGCGCGAAGGGAAGATTGCCTGGCAGGGGCCACTCGATCATGACCAGTTCGGAGCGGGTCTCGAGCAGATCCACGGAGTCCCGTTTCACCGGATGCAGTCAGCCGGCAGTGAGTTCTGGCTGCCAGCGGTGGAGGATCTGCAATGAATGGAATCCTTCGTCTGTTCCCCTGGTTGCTGCTGACCGTCGCCATCGTGGTGGCGACTGCCTGGGTCGGGCCGTCACTTGCCGGAGAGCGTGGCGATCTGATCCTGATGGAACTACGACTTCCCCGGGCTCTGGCAGGAGCGCTGGTTGGCGCGGTTCTCTCGGCGGCGGGGGCGGTTGTGCAGATTCTGCTCCAGAACCCGCTGGCGACGCCGAGCACCATCGGGACCACGGCCGGGGCGACTCTCGGGGTTCTGGCGGCACTGGTCATCGGCTCCGGAACTACCCTGTTCGGCTTTCCACTGTTACCGGCAGCGGCTTTCATCGGAGCTCTGACAGTGACGTTGGTGATCGCTGCTGTTGCGGCAAGAAATCGAGCTCGAACGGAAGACGTGCTGCTGGCGGGGATTGCCCTGACGCTTGCAACATCTGCAGTCTCTTCGGTGTTACGACTCGGTGTTGACCAGATCACATCACTCAGCGCACTTCGATGGTCTCTGGGCAGTTTGACGATGGTGGGGATCGATCGAATCGCGATGCTGGCACCGTTCGTCCTGATCACGTTGCTGGGATTGGTCTGGTTGATTCGACCGCTGGAAGTGCTTGTTTCCGGAACCGAGCGTGCGAGAACTCGCGGTGTCGAGGTGCCACGCATCCGAACTCTCGGGCTCGGATTCGCATCCCTTGGTGTGGCGGCGTGTGTCGCGACCTGTGGTCCCATTGCGTTTGTAGGTCTGATCTGTCCCCACATCGTGAGGAGAGTTGCCGGTGCGGCTCCGAGAATTCTGGTTCCCGGTTCGATCCTGCTCGGTGCTGCCTTCTTGCCCCTGTGTGATTCGATCGGCAGGGTATTGATGGCTCAGCGTGAAATCCCGGTTGGAGTTGTCACTGCAGCGATCGGTGCCCCGGTGCTGTTTTTTCTCGTGACACGCCGATCTCGCAATTGATCTCGAGATGGCCCCGGTCTGTCACGAATTCATCAAGTCTCGCGGGAGGAGACGCCTTTCCCGTGCGGGTAGGATCGGGCACCATCGGGACCTCGGATCTTTCAACACGTAGAGGAGATCGATGAATTCGAATGCCAACGCCTCCATCGTTTGGGCAGGCGTCATGCCAGCCGTGACGACTCCATTCACAGAAGCCGATGAAGTGGACTACGCGTTTCTGTCGGAGCATTGCAACTGGCTCGTCCAGCAGGGTGCTTCCGGCATCATCCCGTGTGGGTCACTGGGCGAAGGGGCGACCCTCACCTTTGATGAAAAGCAGAGAGTCATCGATACCGTGGTCAGGGCCGTTGGGGATCGGGTTCCCGTGATCCCTGGCATAGCAGCAGCTTCCACCAGAGAAGCGGCGCGTCTTGCTGCGACCGCGAAGGTGATGGGGGCTCAGGGTTTGATGGTGCTCCCTCCATACCTTCACAAGGGGCCCTTCCACGAAGTGGAGACGCATGTGGAGGCGGTGATGGAGTCGACGGATCTTCCCTGCATGCTCTACAACAATCCCATCGCATACGGAGTTGATTTTTCTCCGGGCTGGATTGCACAACTTTCCGAACGGCACGAGAAACTGGAGGCAGTAAAGGACTCGAGTGGAGACGCTCGTCGTATCACCGCACTGAATTCCATCGTCGGTGATCGACTCGCGCTCTTTGCGGGGCTCGATGACATGGTGGTGGAAGCGGTCCGCCAGGGGGCAGTTGGCTGGATTGCAGGCCTGGTCAATGCGCTGCCCTGGGAGTCAGTACTACTGTTCGAGAAAGCGATACAGGGACTCGAGGATCCGGCCGCGGCTCGCGAGGCGGATCGAATTTACAGATGGTTCCTGCCGCTGTTGCGGCTCGATTGCGTGCCAGAGTTCGTGCAACTGATCAAACTGGTCCAGCAGGAGGTGGGGCGAGGATCCGAGCGGGTTCGCGCTCCTCGTTTTCCTGCCTCCGGCGCGCTTCGAACGGGAGCACTCGAGGTAATTCGTGAGACACTAGCATCCAATCCGGTGCAGGATGTGGAGGAGAAGCGATGAGCATCCAGGGTGTTCACCTCATCGCAGGTGAAGAGGTAGCAGGACAAGGATCGCTCCGAGCAACCAATCCCGCTAGCGGCCTCGATCTGGAGCCGGTTTTTCCCGAAGCAACTAGCGAGAATATCGATGTTGCTGTAGCCGCAGCGCTGTCGGCACATCAGAGCAGATCTGCTGCTGACCCGGAGAAACGAGCGCAGTTGCTGGAAGCCGCTGCCGGGCAGATCGAGGCGATGGGCTCCGAGATCACCGACAGGGGAATGCAAGAAACCGGACTTCCGCAGGCGCGATTCGAGGGTGAACGGGGTCGCACCTGTCATCAACTTCGGCTATTTGCCTCGGTGGTACGAGAGGGGCTGTTTCAGAATCCAGTCATCGAGACTGAGCTTGCCGATCGGCAGCCGATTCCACGACCTGATCTTCGTCTCGGAGTACGCGCCATCGGTCCGGTTGCGGTATTTGGTGCCAGTAATTTTCCGCTCGCCTTCGGGGTTGCCGGTGGAGATACCGCCAGTGCCTGGGCAGCGGGCTGCCCCGTGATTGCGAAGGGGCATCCGGCACATCCCGGTGTCTGCGAACTTGTCGGTCGGGCACTGCAGGAAGCGGTGCGGGACGTTGGATTGCCTGCCGGGATGTTCAGTTTGCTTCAGGGCGAATCCCACGACGTGGGAGCAAGTCTGGTACAGCATCCGGGTATTCGTGCGGTCGCCTTCACCGGCTCTCGTGCCGGAGGCACCCACTTGTGGCGACTGGCAAGAGATCGAGAGGTTCCGGTTGAGGTTTTCGCCGAGATGGGAAGTGTCAATCCGGTTTTCGTCCTCCCGCAAGCGATGCAAGTCAGGCACCAGCAGATTGCCGAAGGGCTGGCTGCGAGCGTTCGCCTCGGGGTCGGGCAGTTTTGTACCTGCCCTGGTATCGTTGTGATCGTCGCGGATGAAAATGCCGCAGCGTTCAAAGAGGAGTTGAGTCAGTCGCTCTGTAGTGAACCCGTAGGAACGCTGCTCCATCAGGGGATCGAGTCAGGTTATCGCGAGGCAGTCGAGCAACTCGCGAAGCGAAGCGGTGTCCAGGTCTTGGCAACTGGACCGGCGGGGGATGGTCCCTGCGAAGCGGGGGCCTGTTTGTTGCACGTAGACTTCGCCAGTTTCATCGAGGATCCGAAGTTGCAACGCGAGGTATTTGGGCCGGGAATTATGATTCTCGAGTGTGATACTGCTGCACAGTATCTGGAGGTGGCTCGCGTTCTGGAAGGTCAATTGACGGCGACCGTACACGCGACCGAGGAAGAACTCGCCGCGATGGATTCCCTGGTTCATCTGCTCGAGGATCGTGCCGGACGATTGGTCTTCAACGGATTCCCGACCGGGGTCGAGGTTGGTGAGGCGATGCAGCATGGCGGTCCCTGGCCCGCGACCACCGATTCACGCTGGACTTCGGTGGGTTCTGCGGCCATCCAGCGTTTTCTGCGTCCGGTTTGCTGGCAGGGATTTCCCGATGCAGTGCTCCCCGATGAGTTGCGCTCGGGAGCTTCTGGCATGCGCAGGGTCGATGGTCAATGGCAGGAGTCCGGTAACTCTTGAATCAAGAAGTCCCGAAAATGATGCCGCAGGTGAGCCGTATCTGGTGGCTCCTGACCATCGGGATCATCGGGATCTCGACATCGACCTTGTGGATCCGTCTTTCCGACAGCGAAGAGGTGAATCTTGCACTGCGTAGACTCGCCATCGCGGTACCGGTGTTGTGGTTGCTGTCGAAGAGGAGTGGCCATCGAGTCCCGTTGAAAACGAGTGGGCGCGCAGTTTTCATCTCGGGTGCCTGTCTTGCTCTACACTTTGGTGCCTGGATGGCTTCGTTGGCACATCTGTCGGTGGCAGTCTCCGTCGTGCTGGTTTATGTCCACCCAGTGATCGTATACATCATCGAAGTCATTCGAGGACAGGCTCGCGCTGATGGAATACGGCTAGCCGGAGTGATCGTCACCTTGACCGGAACCACGTTGCTTGCGTTGAGTGCAGGTCAGGGTGTTGATGTTTCAGCAGAAAAAGATCCGGCTCTCGGAGTTGTTCTCGCGCTGATCGGCTCTCTTGCTTTTGTCGGCTACATCTTCGCCGGCCGCGCTGCCAGTCGTGATCTCCCCACCTCGGTCTACACCTGCCGTGCTTACGCGGTCGCTGCAGTTTTCTTGATCTCCTACCTGCTGATCGTCGGACAGTTGCAGGCACCCGACAGCGGCAAGGAGTGGACCCTGGCACTCCTGCTGGCGCTCTTTCCGACTTTGCTGGGGCACACTCCCCTCAATGCTGCTCTGAATTATCTGCCACCATCGGTGGTTTCCACGGCGTTTCTCGGGGAGGTCGCAGGTGCTCCGTTGCTGGTCTGGATGGTGCTGGGGGAGGTACCTCCCGATGGGTTCTGGTTCGGAAGTTCGCTGATTGTCTGCGGGATCGTGGCGGTCGCCTGGAGAGGTGCGCGGGAACGAACGCAAGGCGATGAGTCGAGTCATTGACCTAGTTCTGTGACCTGCGGATACCCATCAGGAGCCCCAGAATTAACCATACCGCTACAACCTGGAGAGTGTTGTCAAACAGATAGAACGAGAGGGGGGCTGCGATGAACAGAGCCAGCAAGATGGCCACCGATCGCGACATCGCTTTGCCACGATCGTTATCTGAATGGGGCGGGAGGTCATCTTCGGGAAGGTCGAGAGAGTTGTAATCGATCTGTTCCGAATCCATCCAGCCGGTTTCCAGATCGCTTCCGCAGTTGGCGCAACAGGTTCGATGAGAAGGTACGAGAGCACCGCAATGCGGGCACTCCATTGCTTCCATCACTCCTCCTCATCGATTGCCCTGGAAGTGAAATGACCCGTGGACCCCTGCAGATGGGAACCCACGGGTCAGGTGAGTTACATGTCTTTTACTGTTCGGTTTGGCGGACAGGATCTTTTTCATCAACGACGATGTTCAGTTTCTTTTCGTCATCGAGCGTGACCTTGACGCTTCCTCCGTGGGGGAGTTTGCCGTCGAGAATCAGGTCTGCGATTTTGTCCTGGAGACGGTCTTCGAGGACCCTGCGCAGACCGCGTGCTCCTGTATCAGGAGCCGCACCTTCACGGACCAGAATCCGTTTCGCATCTTCATCGATGTGAATCGCCAGTTCGATACCGTTGACCCGCTTTTCCAGTTTGGAAACCTCGAGGTCGAGGATCTGGACCAGGTCTGATTCAATGAGTTCCTCGAACATGACCACTTCGTCGACCCGGTTCAGGAATTCAGGACGGAAGTAGTTTTTTACCGATTCCATGATTGCCTTGTTAGTGGCAGTACTACCCTCTGAATCGTCAGAATCTCCAAATCCGAGAGGAGCTGCGTTCATGGATTCCCGCACGCCCAGGTTTGAAGTGAAGATGACGATGGTATTTCTGAAATCGACCTTGCGCCCGAATGCATCGGTGAGACGTCCTTCTTCGAGTACCTGCAAGAGGGTGTTCGAGATATCCATGTGGGCCTTTTCGATCTCGTCGAAGAGCACCACCATGTAAGGTTTGCGACGTACTTTTTCAGTCAGAAGCCCGCCCTCATCATATCCAATGTATCCGGGAGGTGATCCGATCAGTCGTGATACGGAGTGTTTCTCGGAGTACTCGGACATATCGATGGACAGAAGTGCATCTTCGGTACCGAACAGGAACTTCGCCAGAGACTTTGCCAACAGCGTCTTTCCGACACCCGTGGGGCCGACGAATACGAATGATCCCATCGGTCTTTGCGGATCCCGAAGTCCCGCGCGAGCACGACGTGTGGCTCGGCTGATGCAATCGATAGCATGATCCTGGCTCACGACATCGAGATGGATCGAATCTTCCATATTCTTGAGTCGTTGGGCTTCCTCTTCCTGGAGATTCTGAATCGGGACGCCTGTCATTTCCGAGACGGTGCTGGCGATGCTGGAAGCATCGACCTTTCCATCGACTTCCTTGGAACTTGCTTTCCACTCGAGGATCATCTGTTCCTTGTTGCTCTTTCGATTTTCGAGGCTGTCACGGATCTCTGCGGCGAGTTCGAAGTCCTGTGAAAATACGGCTTCATTCTTCTCGCGAATCAGTTGTTCTATTTCTTCCTCGATCTCGGTGAGATCGGGGGGACGAGTCGTTCTTCGCAGACGTTCACAGGAACACGCCTCATCGAGAACATCGATCGCCTTGTCAGGAAGGAACCGATTGGAGATGTATCGAATCGCCATGTCGACGCTTGCATTCAGAGCGCAGTCAGTAATCTGGACCCTGTGATGAGCCTCGAAGGTGTCGCGAAGTCCTTCGAGAATTTCCAGGGCATCGGTTCGGCTCGGAGGATCGACGATGATCGGCTGGAAGCGACGTTCCATCGCCCCGTCCTTTTCGATGTGCTTGCGGTATTCGTCGAGAGTGGTTGCGCCGATGCACTGAATCTCGCCGCGAGACAGAGCAGGTTTCAGAATGTTCGAGGCATCCAGGCTCGATTCAGAAGCTCCGGCTCCCATGATGGTGTGGAGTTCATCGACGAACAAGATGACGTTCCCTGACTCCGAGATCTCTTTGATGATCGCCTTGATGCGTTTTTCGAATTCACCTCTGTACTTGGTACCGGCCAAAAGCGATGCGAGATCGAGCGATACAACCCGTTTACGCGCGAGTATCTCCGGTACTGCACCATCGGCGATCCTCTGGGCAAGTCCTTCGACGATGGCGGTTTTTCCAACGCCAGGTTCCCCTATCACTACCGGATTGTTTTTGGTTTTCCTGGATAGGATCTGGATGATCCGTTTGATTTCTTTTTTGCGTCCAATGACTGGATCCAGTCGGTTCTGAGAAGCAAGACCGGTCAAATCAACTCCATTGGAGTCGAGAGTTGGTGTTGCAATCCCAGTACGCTTCACGGTGCTCCCATGCGATTGATCCACATCGCCTCCCAGCATTCTTTGAATCACGTTCTGGAGTCGGTCTTTTCCGAGATCTCTCTCGGCCAGGATTCGAGAGGCTTCGCCCTCTTCTTCCTTGCTGAGTCCGATCAAGAGATGTTCTGTACCGATGTAGTACTGGTCCAGCAGGACCGCTTCTTCACGCGCGAGTTCGAGGCTTCGCTTGGCGTGAGGGGTATAAGGGGTGTCATTATCCTGCGGCCCTGAACAGTTCGGAATTCGGCCAAGGCTTTCTCGAAGTGAAGTCAGAAGTTCATCAACGGTGCGATCGCAGCGCAGGATTGCCTGGACAGCGACCGAATCCGGCTGATGGAGCAAGGCCCACAGGATGTGCTCGGTACCGATGTAGCCATGTCCGAGACGCTTTGCGTCACTTTGTGCCAGTTGCAGCACCTTTTCGGCTTTTTCGGTGAATTTTACAGCCATGCCGAACTCCCTCCGGAAATCCAATCCCTAGACGGCCGATGCCGTCATAGGAGTCTAGGATGATGAGGCGGATGACGACAAATCGGCGCTCCAGGGCTGCTTACCGGGATATCCGGGGATGGTGAATAATGATCCGCAACGGCCCCTCGTGTAGGATGCTGCTCATCGTCGCCTTCAGAGGTCGTTTCATGATTCCCGCAGCCAGGAGACCATAGCGTTGTCTGAT